>JBAZLX010000048.1:0-11888 GCA_041650075.1 Bdellovibrionales bacterium
ACGCCCAAGTTTAGCCGTTCCGTCGTGCGATATGCCCCCGCCCATTTCCATACTTGCCCGAACATGCGCTTATGAAGACGGCAAAGAAATCTTTCGTCCAGAATTTTTCTTTTGCGTTGAAAAACCCACATATCGGCTTCAAGAATGTTTTTTTGCTCAAGCTCATTCAATTCCCGGCGCACCGTTATGTGCGTCGGGATCAACCCCTTGCGCTCGTCCGGTGTTAACGGCGTCGAGGCTGCATCGGACTCATATATATCCGTCATTTCTCATCCCACAGCCTCGTTGGATGGCGCAGATACTCCGTCATCAATCTTTGATGCATTTCCTTCTGCGTTTCATCCTTTTGCACAAATTGGTTTTCAAGGCGCATGGTTTGCTGAACCCCGGCCAATTGCTTTTCGACCATGCGCGCAGCCTGTTTTGCCACCATCTCGGAAAGAGATCGTTCGGGCACAAGCGCATAAACGACGCGGCAGCCCATCGCCTCAGCCGCGCGTTCAAGGGAACGAAGCGTGATGCTTCCGGACACTTCGGCTTTCTCAATTTCCGTAATGCGAGGCTGGTCAACGCCAATGCGATCAGCCAGTTGACGCGCCGTCATGCCCAAAGCGTCGCGAATGGCGCGCACCCATCCTTTCGGCGGACGAGAAGCCCCTATAAGAGGTCTCAAGGCCTTAAAACGCAGGTCAAGATGGCGAACGGCATTCTCCATTTCGTAATACCAAAGAATCAATGATTTTGGTCACATTGCTTAACTTCACTCGTTCTGCGCCTCGCCTGTCGCTTGCCGGGCTGATGGGCTGGTTCACAACGGGGCTTTGTCGTCCGGCGAACGACAGGCTCCTCGCAACCGCTCGTGACCCGAACGAGTTCCTTGCTCAAGACATTGTTATAAGATATATCATATTATATATGAATATTTCAATAAGATATTCCTTATACAATAATTAAACTATTATAAGATATTTCTTATCAAAAAACAACTATTTTGCTTTCAAAACAAGCCCATCCTCTCCGGCGTCAATCTTGACCGTGTGCCCGTCAAGAATTTTACCGGCCAGAATGTCCTGCGCCAACGGGTTTTGCAGGGTGCGCTGGATAACCCGCTTCAAGGGTCTCGCGCCATAAAGGGGGTCGTATCCGGCTTCGGCCAGCCAGTCGAGCGCGGCCTTCGTGACGTCGAGCGTAACCTTATGGTCTTCGAGCAGGCGTTGCAGATGCTTGATCTGGATGGCGACGATGGCTTCCATATTGTCGCGCGACAAGCGGCGGAAGAGCAGGATTTCGTCGAGCCTATTTAAAAACTCGGGACGGAAATGAACGCGCACGGCATCCATCACTTTGTTTTTCGTAGCCATGGAAAGCTCTTCGCAATCATCCGCGGCAATAGCGTCCGACCCCAAATTCGACGTCAGGACGATAAGCGTGTTTTTAAAATCAACCACGCGCCCCTGCCCGTCGGTCAAACGTCCTTCGTCCAGAACCTGCAAAAGAATATTGAAAACGTCGGCATGCGCTTTTTCGACTTCGTCGAACAAGATGACCTGATAAGGACGGCGGCGCACGGCCTCGGTCAGGCTTCCGCCTTCTTCATAGCCGACGTATCCCGGCGGCGCGCCGATAAGCCTCGCGACGGAATGCTTTTCCATGTACTCGGACATGTCTATGCGCTGCATCGCCTGTTCGTCGTCGAACAAAAATTCCGCCAGCGCTTTCGTGAGCTCGGTCTTGCCGACCCCCGTAGGCCCCAAGAAAAGGAACGAGCCCATCGGGCGTTTGGGATCCTGCAATCCGGCGCGGGCGCGGCGCACGGCGTTCGACACCGCGACGACGGCTTCGTCCTGCCCTACAACGCGCGTGCGAATATGCTCTTCCATTTTAAGAAGCTTCTCGCGTTCGCCGCTCAGCATCTTGTCAACGGGAATGCCCGTCCAGCGGCTTACGATGGCCGCAATGTCGCTGTCTTTGACGACTTCGTCGAGCATCGCGTTTTCCGACTGTTTTTGAGCTTTTTCGAGCTTCTGCGACAGGTCGGGAATGACGCTGTAGGTCAATTCTCCCGCGCGGGTAAAGTCGCCCTTGCGCTGCGCGGCATCAAGCTCGGCGCGCGCGTGCTCGATTTGCTCTTTCAGCTTCTGCGCGCTGCCGATCTGTTCTTTTTCGGAATGCCAGCGCGACGTCAGATCGGCGGATTTTTTTTCAAGCCCCGCCAGTTCCTTGTCGAGCTTGCTAAGGCGCTCCCGCGACGCCGAGTCCTGTTCTTTCTTCAAGGCCTCGCGCTCGATCTTCAACTGGATGATTTTGCGATCCAGCTCGTCAATCTCCTCGGGCTTGCTGTCCACTTCCATGCGAAGGCGCGCGGCCGCTTCGTCAATCAGGTCAATCGCCTTGTCGGGCAAAAACCTGTCCGAGATATAGCGGTTCGACAACGTCGCGGCGGCGACAATCGCGCCGTCCGTGATGCGCACGCCGTGGTGCATTTCGTATTTTTCCTTCAAGCCTCTCAAAATCGAAATCGTATCCACGACGGTCGGCTGGCTCACGTAAATCGGCTGAAAGCGCCGCGCCAGAGCGGCGTCTTTTTCGATGTGCTGCCGGTATTCGTCAAGCGTCGTGGCGCCGACGCAATGCAAATCGCCGCGCGCCAGAGCGGGCTTGAGCATGTTCGACGCGTCCATCGAGCCGTCGGCCTTGCCCGCGCCGACGAGCGTGTGAAGCTCGTCTATAAAGACGATAATTTCTCCCGCCGCGTCGGAAATTTCGCGTAAAACGGCTTTTAACCGCTCTTCGAACTCGCCGCGAAACTTCGCGCCCGCGATAAGCGCGCCCAAATCTATGGCGAGAAGCTTTTTGTCTTTCAGGCTTTCGGGAACGTCGCCCCTGATAATGCGCTGCGCCAATCCTTCGACGATCGCCGTTTTGCCCACGCCCGGCTCGCCTATCAAAACAGGATTGTTCTTGGTGCGCCGCGCCAGCACCTGGATCGTGCGGCGGATTTCCTCGTCGCGCCCGATAACGGGATCGAGCTTGCCGTCGCGCGCCGCCTGCGTCAGGTCGCGCGCGTATTTTTTAAGCGCGTCATAACCGGCTTCGGCCTGCGCGCTGTCGGCCACGCGTCCGCCGCGCGCGTCGTTGATGGCGCGGTTTAGCGCCTCCGCCGTCACGCCCGCCGAGGCCAAAGCCTTCTGCGCCGTCGAACCGGAAGCCAAAGCAAGAGCCAACAGCATGCGTTCGACCGTCACGTAAGAGTCGCCCGCTTTTTTGGAGATTTCTTCCGCCGACGATAAAAAGCGCACAAATTCGGCGGTCATGCGCAATTGATCGGCGCTGCCTTCCGCATACACTTGGGGAATTTTTTCGAGATTTTCTTCCGTCGCGCGCAAAGCCTGTTGAGGATCGCCGCCCGCCGCGCGGATAAGTCCGGCCGCCATGCCTTCGGGGTCGTCCAGAAGGGCTTTCAGCAAATGGTCGAGCTGAAGCACCTGATGGCGCTTGCCGATAGCCACCATTTGGGCTGCTTGAATAAAGCCCTGAGATCGCTCGGTAAATTTTTCGAAATTCATGTAATCCTCCGAAGGCTCATTCCCATGATGTGGGCAGAAGCGGAGAAATTACAAGCCGGATTTTACATAATTATAAGGTTCTGCAGCAACAAGTCGTGCACCCTGATCGGCATGCCTAAATTGTTGACCTGCCATAGCATGTTCTTGCGCAGCATGAAGAGGCCCGGGGGTTTTGAAATCTCTTCGATGTTTACGCGGGGAAGAAACAAATTAAACTTGTCGAGGATTTGCGGCATGTATCCTTCAAGAACCATCATGTCGCGGCTCTCGACCTCCAGCGATATATTCACGCTCATCTGGGATATGGCGCTGTTCCCGAGCGACACCGTCATGCGGGGAAGATCAACGAAAGTCAGGACGGAAGCAGCCTCTGGGGATCTAAAATATGAAGCGGCGGAAAACGGGTTTTTTGAAATCGCCTCCCATTTATCGGCCATAAAATACCCGACGGAGCCCAACGCGATAAAAAGGATCGAGGTGGCGACGTAAAATTGAAGAATCCTGTTATTAAGCGCGGTTATTCTCATGACGGTTTTTAATTCCTTGACGGCTAAACTACAGAGTATAAGTCTTTTTGCTTAAGGAGCTTTTAAAGATAAAATTGTTCATGTATTGTTTATATCCCTTCAATCAGAGGCAACTATGACAGAAAGAACGGTTTTTCTCGGCTCGGACCATCGCGGTTTTCCCCTTAAAGCGCTTTTTATGGCGCAGCTCAAAGAGCGGGGAATAAAAGCCGTTGACTGCGGCCCCTTCAACGAAGACCGTTGCGACGCCGGAGACTTTGCCCAAAAAGTCGCCGCATCCCTCAAAGGACACCCGGAAAATTTAGGCGTCCTGATCTGCGGAACGGGACAGGCCATGTCCATGACAGCCAACCGCTACAAGCATATTCGCGGCGCGCTTTGCCTCAACACGACGATGGTCAAGCTCGCCCGCCAGCATAACGACGCGAACGTCTTGATACTCGGCGCCCACATTATAGGACAGGAAGTGGCGCTGGATTGCCTCAACGCTTTTCTGACGACGGATTTCCTCGGCGGCCGCTACGAGGAACGCCGCGATAAACTGACTGACATGGGCGGCCTTTAGGGCTTTCGGCGATGAGCAAAAAACAACGGCTTGCCTTGCTTGTGACGGGAAGCGTCGCCGCCATAAAGACGCTGCCGCTGGTCGGGTCTTTGCGTAAAAACGGTTTCGACGTGACGGTTCTTCTGACCCGCGCGCCGGAACAGTGGAACTGGGTTCCCCTCGACGCGGTCAGGAAAGCCTCGCGGCACGACGTTGTGCTGGACAACGCCGAAAGATCGGCCAAAACAGACGCGTATCTGTCGTCCGTCATCCTTATAGCGCCCGCCACGGCGGATTTTATCTGCCAGTTGGCGCATGCGTCGTCTGAAACGGCCCACATGATTCTCGAAGCGCAGCGCAGGGGAAGCAAAATCATGCTGGCGCCTGCCATGAATTATAAAATGTGGGAGCACCCGGCGGTGCAGCGCAATTGCGAGGCGTTAGCCGCTGCAGGCGTTATTATCTTCGGCCCCGTCAAGGGCTCTCTGGCGTGCGGCGACAAAGGCTTTGGCCGCATGATGGACGTCGCGAAAATAGCGGACGGCGTGCGCGCCGCGGTTGACGAAAAACGGCATGCCTCCCTGCGGGCTTATGAAAAAGCCAAAACGAAAAGCCGCCCCGCCGCTCTTCCCAAAAAGAGCAAAGGCAGAATTCTCGTGGCTCTTGGCGGCGGAAACATTGACTGGTCAAAAATAGAAAAACTTGTCGCCGACATCAAAAAAACGGGGGCCGAGGCGACTTATGTCATTGACCAGACATGGGTGGGCTATCGCGAGGCTTTGGAACGCCTGACGCAACAAACGGTCGTCGCGGATTTCTTTCAGGTTCCCGGATTTGACGGCATGGAACACATCCGGCTGCCCGAAGAGGCCGATGTCGTCTTCTATCCCTTTCTCGACGCCGCGCTGGCTGAAACGATGGCGGAAGGCCGCGCCGATACGCTCTTTTTGTCCGTCTATCTCGCATCCAAAGCGCCTAAAGTGACCACGCCCTCTTGTATGCAGGAACTCCCGCCTTCTCTTTCTTTCCTCCTTCGCCGCGACGGGCTTGACGTTATCTCTGACCTGAGCAAACTAGCGCGCAGGAAAAGGTAAGAAACATGTCCGACGAAGGTTTAGCAGGCAAACACATTGTCGTTACCGCCGGAAGGCCGCGCGAAGACATTGACGGCGTCCGGCACTATGCGAACCACAGCCGCCCCGAAGGGCAAGGCTATGCCACAGCCGCCTGGCTCGCCGCGCAAGGAGCTCACGTCACCGTGATTTCGCCGCGCACCGCCCTCGTTCCCCCGCCCGATTGCCGGATTGTTCACGAACGCGCTTCCGGCGCGCCGCTGCTGTCGGGGCGCGATATTATGGAGGAAACGGAATCCTATATCGTCCAAAATCCCTGCGATGCCGTTTTGTGCTTTGCCTCCCTTGCGTCAATCAGGCCGAAGGAACGCGCCGCGAATAAACTGAAAATCAAAAGCGCGGAAACAAGCGTCGTTTCGATGACCGTCACCGGCAACGTTGACGTCGAAGCGCGCGCGCAAAAATGGGGCGTTCCCGTCGTGGGCTACGACGGCTGGCAGGAAAAATTCTCGGTCTTCGAGATTCCGCCGTGGCTGAACGTGGAGCTGCGGTCGCTTTTCAGCGTCTTGGCCGAGGATTATCCCGTTTCTCCTTTGCAAGAGGCCGACGAAGACTTCCCTGCGGATTTGCCGCAGATATTAAACGGCAAGAAAGTCATTCTGACGAGCGGCCGCACGGAAGAGCAGATTACGACGACAGGCGACATCATCACGAACTTTTCTTCGGGAAGGCAGGGATACGAGCTGGCCTGCGCCTTCGCCTTAAGCGGCGCCAAGGTCGTCTTCGTTTCCGGCCCCTCCCTTTATTCGCCGTCTTCGGGCGGCAACGTTCAGGTCGTCCGCGTCAGGGAAGCCAAATCCATGCTCGCGGCCTGCAACGATTTTCTGCCTGCGGATGTTTTTGTCGGCGTCGCCGCCGTTGCGGATTTTGGCTGCGTGCAGCCGTTTTTCCTGCGCCTCGCCGAAGACCAGTCTTACGATCTGGTTCTCGACAGAAATCCCGACATCTTGACCGCCATGGGACAGCATCCGTCGCTAAGACCGAGCGTCGTCGTCGGCTTTGCGGCGGAAACCGACGCCAAGAAAATTCTTTTCTACGCGAAAGAAAAGCTTGTCGTGAAAAACGCGGACATTATTTGCGCCAATCTTGTCGGCGCCGCCACAGACAAGAAAGAAGGCGACAATCAAATCATGTTTGTGACGCGGGGCGGCGGCGAACGCCTTTGTCCCGTCATGAGCAAAAGACAGGCCGCCGCAACCATCGTTCGCGAAGTTGCAGGAAGATTTATATCAACGGCTAAATAAAAAGACTCGTTTCGGTCACGAGCGGTTGCGACAAGCGAGGCGCACGCAGGGACTGGGGATAAGTCGTTAGAATAAAAGGCGAAGCCCCGCATGCGACGAGTGCAGATGCAGAACGAGTGATGTTAAACGGCGCGGCCGAAATCATTGGTCGTTTGCTATTACTGCCTGATTTCCATATCGCGTTCTTGCTTGTGCGCCGTTTCCATTTCCAAAAGAGCAAGAAGCATTCTCGCCCGCGCGTCGAAATTCTCGGCCTCAAGCAACGCCTGTTTTTCGGCAGCGGTAAACGGACAGATCATGATGATCGTGGGCAAAAGAACGCCTTCCGGCGCCGATCTGACGACGCTCCAGTCAACGGAAATGGCATTGTTTTTGAAGTAGATGCGCATCAACTCGACCAGCCGTTCGCGGTCAATCGTAGCCGTATCGCTTTCGCCCAGATCCGACAGATACGGCGTCCAGTCCGGCTTGGCCTTTCTGTATATATGGGAGCCCCTGATCTCCACGAGCATGCGGAAACGGCACACGCCCGTCAGCACAATCAAAAGCTTTCCTTCGTCCAGTTCGTTGAACGACGTTATACGCCCGACGCACCCCACCGAATAAAGGGGCGGCTTTTCTTCTTCGTCATCGGAGCAAGGCTGTATGACGCCGATCAGCCGCCCGTTGCCCAACGCGTCCTCGACCATGGCCCTGTCGGCGGGCTCGGAAATCGTGAGAGGAAGTCTCGCCTGCGGCAACAGAAGCGCGCCGGACAGGGAATACAAAGGGATTTCTTCGGGCAGATCCGAAAGGAAAGTCTGCGCTGACAACAAAGGTTCTGTCATGAAAAGAGGATGGAGGAAAGGCGTTTGCGTGCGGAAACCGTGATAGGATGAGCCGTGCCGAAGGCTTCGAAGAATTTAAGAAGCTGCTGGCGCGCCGCGCCGTCGTTCCATGTGCGCGCGCGCCGCACGATGTCGAGCAGATGATCTACGGCCTGTTCGTTGCGGCCTGCGGCGTAATACGCCATGGCAAGATCGAAGCGCGCCTGATGGTCGTCGGGGTTTCTGGCGACGGCGGCTTCAAGCTGCTCCGCCTGCCCCTTGTTTTTTCCGGCGGCTTCCGCAAGCTCGACCGCCGCGCGGACGGAATCCAAAGCCTTGTCCTTGGCGATAGCGGCAGGCGCGGCATCCAGCATCTCGCGGGCTTTCTGCACTTCGCCTTCGTCGAAAAAGCAGCGCGTCAGCCCGGCGTACGCTTTCGCGCTTTCGGGGTTCTCGGCGAAAATATCGGCATAAATCGAGCGCGCCGTCGCAACGTCGCCGCCGGCCAGAAATTCTTCCGCCTGTTGAAAGGCCGTATCGAGCCCCGCCGTTTCCGCGCCGCCCACGCCCGTCGTTTTCATCAACTGCGCGACCCATGTCTTAATTTGAGGCTCCGGCATCGCGCCGGAAAAAGCGTCAACGGGACGCCCCTGATAAAAAGCAAAGACCGACGGCGCGGACGAAACGCCCATTTGGCGGGCGATGCTCTGGTCGCGGTCAATATCCACCCTGGCAAGCTTTAAATTGCCCATGCCGGAGCGCACGATTTTTTCAAGCGCCTCCGCCTGCTGTCGGCACAGGTTGTCGCGCGGCGTCCAGAAAAGGACGAACACCAGCATTTTTTTCGAAGCATCGAGAACTTCCGCTTTAAATGTCGCCAGAGTCACGTCCTTGACGGCCTCGGGGGCGGAAGAAGAGGAGGAGGATATAACAGCCATTAGAATACCCTAAACTATCAACGCCCGCCCAATAGCGGGACGTTCGACTATAAGCCTATTTCCTTCCGCGCGGAATGCAAGAAAACGCTTTGGGATTCAACCGCCCGCATATTGACTGTGGCGAAGCTCCTCTGGCCTTGATCGTGAAAGACGGCGTTCCGCCTGAAGCTTTGACGTCCGGCACGATTTCATATGACAGGCCGGAAGGGTTTCCCATCAAGGCTTTCGCCTTGGCCACGCCGCCTTCGGCAAGCCCCTTTGTCGGAAAAGTTCCCAAATCGGCATAAGGATCCTCGCTTTGGGCGTCTTCGTCCCGCACCATCTGGAAGGCTTTGGCGAAGTTTTGCTTAAGGGCTTCGGGCGCATTTTTCTTGCGGGCTAAAGGCTCCAGCAATTCGACGGCATCCTCGGGAGCCCCCAGCGCCATATAAAGATGGGCAAGATTATTGGCCGCCGTCATGTCGTTCGGCGCAAGCTCGATGGCGCGTTTATAGGCGTCGCGCGCTTCGGAACGCTTGCCGAGCAATTCATAAGAAACGCCGAGTCCGTTCCAGGCGCGCGCGTTTCGATCGTTGCGCGAAACGGCGCTGACATACACGTCGCGCGCTTCGGCTTTTTTGCCTTCCGCAAGCAAAGCCTTTCCTTGCGCGCTGAGAGCCAGCGACATTTTGGCGTCTTCGGGCGACGCGCCCGCACACGCGGCGGTTGTGGCGCACAGGATAAGAAGGGAGATCGTTTTGACGGAAAGCATGGGCGTCCTCGAAAGAAAACGTTAACGAACGAAGGGGGCTATTCTGAGCCAAAATTGTCCATTTACCAATTATTATTTTCCTTGGTTTATTCTTATATATAGCCGGGTTCCTTGAAAGCCCGGATATTCCATTTTGCAACAAACACGCAAAAACGTTCCGTTTTTGCCTTTTTTGCGAATACTTTTTCGGGTTCCCTGGGAACCAAGGCAACCATGAACGACATCCCTCTTTCTTCCGAATCCGAAGCGCAGGCCGCGCAGGATTTGCCGCGCCTGATCGAGCGCATGCACAGGCGCTACCTCGATGTCGTTCGCATCGAATTGTCAAAACACAATTATCACGACATCAGCCCCGTTCAGGCCGTCATGCTCGGAACCATCGGCGGCACGAGCGGCGCGGAAGAAATCTCCGTCCGCGACCTGATCGAGCGCGGCTATTATCTGGGCTCCAACGCTTCCTATAATCTGAAGGGACTCGTTGACGGCGGTTATGTAGACAGACAAACCTCGGCGCGGGACAAACGCTCGGCTCAACTGAAACTGTCCGAGAAAGGACTTAAGGTTTTAAGCATCGTCGTCGCCCTCAACAAGGCAACGGCGGAAAGCCTCGTCAAAAACGGAGGCCGCGACATTCAGACGGCCTATCAAACGCTGCGCCAGTTCGAACGCCGGTGGACGGAAGTTATCCGCGCCGAAGGCCCGACGACCGACGACTCTCTTTAAATCTTCTGCTGGCCAAAGTGGTCCTTGGCCGAGCGCAGCTTGCCAAACACAGCTTCGGGATCGGCATCTTCGGGCGCGACGCGCTCGGCGGCCAAGACTTTGCGCAGATCGGGCCGATCGGTGCGCAAAAACGGATTGCATTTCTTTTCGACGCCCAGAAGAGTCGGCGACGTCGGCTTTCCCTGCTTGCGCAGAGTCATAATTTCCGCCGCGCGGGTTTTTAACGCTTCGTTATCCTTATCAATCGTGAGGGCGAATTTGGCGTTGGTTTCGCTGTTTTCGTGGCCAAAGTAGACATTCGTGTCGTCGGGCAGCGCGCGCAGTTTCTTCAGCGAGTCCCACATTTGCGCCGTATTGCCTTCGACCAACCGCCCGCAGCCCAAAGAGAACAAAGCGTCGCCCGAAAACAGCGCCTTGATCTGCGGAAAATAATAGGCCACATGCCCGTCGGTATGGCCGCTTGTTGCCAAAACCTGTCCGCGCAACGTCGAAAACGTGACGACGTCCCCTTCTTCGACCGAGCGCGAAATGCCGGTGATAAGGCCTTTTTCCTTGAAAGAGCCGATGACCGGCGCGCCGAATTCGTGCTGCAGTTTATCGTTGCCGCCCGTATGGTCGGGGTGATGATGCGTATTGAGGATAAGGGCAAGATAAAGGTCGCGCTCTCTCAACGCGCGGGAAACGATGTCGCCGTCGCCGGGGTCTACGACCAGCGCCAGCCCGAGATCGCGGTCGCTGACCAGATAAATATAGTTGTCCTTAAAGGCGGACAGGATTTCGATCGTGAATGACATGACCCTACTCTCTACCAAGCCGCACGGCTTATGACAAAAGCAATTTTCGGCTTGCTGTACCTGTTAACTGTCGCTGAATTGTGCTAAAAGACTGTTAACACGTTCCTGCCAGCCCGGGCTTATGATGCCGACTGATTTTGCAGATTCACGAGATTTTTACCAAAGCCCTATCGGCCGCAGAACATTGGATGTTTTGCGCGCCCGCGTCCGTGAAATGGCTCCGGCCTTCGCGGACGAACGCGTCCTGCCGCTGGGCAGCGCTTCCTTGCTGCTGGACTCCCCGTCTTTCGTTTCGGGGCGGTTGACCTCGGAAAGAGACGAAAACTTTTCCTGTCTCGTTGACTCTAAAAACAAGCTTCTTCCCGACGGCGATATTGACCGCATCGTCGTTCTGCATGCCGTCGCGGAAGCCGAAGACATGACCCTTTTGCTTCGCGAGGCGTGGCGCGTTCTGAAAGGCGAGGGGCGCCTTCTGCTTATCGTTCCGCGCCTCGGCAGCGCATGGGCGCAAAATCCGGATACGCCTTTCGGCAAAGAAAAAGCCTATTCCGCAGCACAAATCAAAAAGGCTTTAACCCGTCAGGGTTTTTTTGTTGCGCGCCTGAAGCGCGCGCTTTATGCGCCGCCCGATTGCTCGGATACGTTTTTTTCCTTGTCCCAAAAAATGGAAAGCGCCCTGCCTTGTCCGTTCGGCGGCGGCGTTTTTTTGATCGCGGCCCGAAAAAGGATTTTGGGGCTTGCGGGCGCAAAAAAAGTGAAGGCGCGGGCCGCATCCGATCCTTTTCTTCCGTCGCCGTTGCCTATATAATGGAACGAAAGGCTTCGATCGGCACTTTTTTCCCGAAAAAACAAGGTAAATAGA
>JBAZLX010000049.1:0-11785 GCA_041650075.1 Bdellovibrionales bacterium
AAAACCGCCTTCGAACGCGGCAATTCGACCTATTTCCCCGACCGCGTCGTGCCGATGCTGCCGGAGGCGCTCAGCAACGAGCTATGCTCGCTGAAGCCTCGTGTCGAACGCGCGTGCATGGCGGCACATCTGTGGCTCGACAAAGCAGGCGAGCTGACAAAATGGACATTCGTGCGCGGCGTCATGAAATCCCGCGCGCGGCTGACTTACGAACAGGTTCAGGCCGCCATTGACGGCCGCCCCGATGAGACAACGCGCCCCTTGGTCGAGGATGTTTTAAAGCCCCTCTACGGCGCGTTTGCCTGTCTGCTTCACGCACGGGGCAAACGCGGCACGCTCGAACTCGACTTGCCCGAACGCCGCGTCGAAATCGAAAACGGCAAAGTCAAAGCGATCACCGTCCGCGAACGGCTGGACAGCCACCGCCTGATCGAAGAATTTATGATTACGGCCAATGTCGCCGCGGCGGCGCAGCTGGAAGGAAAAGGCAGGACATGCCTTTACCGCATCCACGACAGGCCGACGGAAATGAAGCTGGAAGGCTTGCGCGATTTTCTCGACACGCTCGGCATTAGCCTCGTGCCGGAAAAACAATTGCACCCGCGTTTTCTGACTCAAATTCTTGAAAACGCCGCCGGAACGGCTCACGCGCATGTCGTCAACGAAATGATGTTGCGAAGCCAGTCTCAGGCCGTCTATAGCCCCGAAAACATCGGCCACTTCGGCCTTGCCCTTTCCAAATACGCGCATTTCACCTCGCCCATACGCCGCTATGCAGACCTTGTCGTGCATCGCGGGCTCATCCGCGCCTGCTCGCTCGGCAACGACGGGCTGACGGAAAGAGAGATCGAACGGCTGGAAGACATCGCCGCCCATATATCGGACACCGAGCGACGTTCCGTCGCGGCGGAACGCGATGCTACGGACAGGTTTACGACCCTCTTTATGGCCGATCGCGTCGGCGCAACTTTTGCGGCGAGAATCAGCGGCGTAGCTCGTTTTGGGCTCTTTGCGCGGCTCGAAGAAACCGGCGCGGACGGGATTATCCCCATCAATTCCCTGCCCGACGATTATTACGTCCATAACGAAAAACGTCAGGCTCTTATCGGACGGCGAACGAAAAAAACGTATCAGCTTGGGCAGCCGGTTGCGGTCAAGCTGGCCGAGGCCGACCGCCTGACCGGCAGCATGGTGCTTTTTGTCGTCGAAGAAAACAAACCCGCATCCTCTTCTCAACCAAAAAAACGCCCCAAAAACCGTCGTTTTCGCCGCTAACGGCGTCCCAAAATGATACACTTGAAGGGATTACTGCGCCTAAATCACGCAAAGGCTTGGATTCTAGGCAACTATCCGTTAGACAAAGAGAGATTCGGGCGATAAATTTGTCGCCTCGCGATTGCCAACATAAGGTGATGCACAATGTCAATCTCTGCCATGAAGATTTCCAAAGCTAGTTTTTTTGCCGTTCTTGCGTCTTTGACGTTGATGGCGGCTCCTGCCATGGCGAAAAGCTCTTTATCCTGGGACAGCAAGACGGAAACCGTCAGTCAGGCTCCCGCGCAAGGAGCGCCTGAGTCCCTGTCGGTAGGCGCGGGCAACGATCCTCTCGCCAACTTCGGCGCCTCCAGCGGCACCATCGTCGGAGATCGCGCCGCCTCTTTGCGCGAAGAAGTGCTTCGTCTGCGTTCTTCCGTCAATTTAGATACAAACGAATTCGCGTTGCTGCGTTCCAGCGGCGCAGCCGGTTCCGTTCAATACCACAGCACCGTCGCGGCTATCACCGCCCGCTTACAGAACGGCACGACCAAGGGCAACCCGATCCTTTTGCGCCAATGGGAAGAAGCAAGCTCCAGCCTCGGCGAAGTCACGATTTCGTTGAGCAAGCTGAACTCGTTGCAAGTCGCTATTGATGCCGACGCTTCCGTGGCGTCTTATCTGCTTGGCTCGATTCAGGCCGCTTTCGACCTGTCCGGCGCCGTTGACGAAGACCACGATCAGCTGAAGCTTCTCCGCGACGAAGTCAGCCGCATGGTTACCCAGCTCGATTACTTGCGCGGCCAGACGACTACCGATATTCAACGCCAATCCAACTATCTGATGACGGAACGCGCCAACATTCAGGCGTTGGCTTTTGCCATCAGCCGCGGCGAGTTGCTCGGCAACAGCCTGGCCAATCGCCCGATTGTCGTGACTCCCTCTTCCGCATCGGCGACGCCCCCGATGCCGCAGAACAGCATTCCCAACGCGCCCCAAGCCGCGCCGGTGCCCCCGGTAACGCAGGGCTCACTTGATCAGCCCATCCCGTTAATTCAGGAGTCCCAGGCAGAAACGGATGCAACGTCGCCCGAACGTCTGCTGGTCTTGATCCGTTACAATCAGCCGAACGTCGAATACGAACAACAGCTGACTCAAGCCGTCGGCACGACCATCGAGCGTCGTCCCAATTCCGAATTTTCCATCGTCGCCGTGACGCCTACGGCGGGCACGCCCACGGCTCTGGCGGAACAGCAACGTCAGGCGCTGAACAACGCCGATGAAGTCAAGCGCTCGCTCATCCAGCTTGGCCTGTCGCCCGCGCGCATTGCGATGGCCAGCATGCAGTCTTCCTCTGCCGAGACGCCCGAAGTACACGTCTTCGTCCGCTAACGAAAAAAATCAATTTTAAAATTTTATGGATTAGGCGGAAAGAATATCCGCGAGGTAGCGAATGGCTTCGTCGTAGTCGTTTGCCGGAAGGCATTTCGGATTGGGGACATTAAAACGGTCGGAAAGTTTTCTTTCTAAACGGAATTCGCTTTGGCCGGACTGGGTCGAAATATAAGCGATCATGGCAGAGAGAGACGTACGTTGATTGGCATTTAGCGACAGGTCTTTTTCTTCTAAAGCCGAAGATCGGCGCATCCATTCATAGGACGCAACCGTATGGTCGTCTTCCGACGGAAGAGCGCTGGAATCCAATTCAGCGTTTCTGCTTACAGCCCCGGCCTGAACGTCGCCTGTCATAATGTCTCCGAAAAATGTACCGCCATATGTCGCTATATATGCAAAAAATCACGGCGTTTTTACGGCGCCTAATATACATATCGGCATGCGGCAATTAAATGCCAAAAAATGGTTTCACGAGCATTTTTTATTGTTAATCAAGCCTTAACAAGGAGTGGGGGGTTGCCTTATGGTTCCCGGATATGGGTAGTATTAAAAAATCCTGCATTTTCAAGTGAAAGTAATCAAAAGCTTGCGCTTGCCTGCCTCAAAAAGGTAATAATGTGACCTAATTTTGGTGGAAGCCTTCATGGCTCGCCAGATGTATTTAGTATTTTTTTTGGATTACCCGGTAACTGAAAATGATTACTGCATCACAACTTAGAGCCGCGCGGGGTCTGTTGGATTGGAGCCGGAGCGATTTATCCAAGGCATCGAAGGTATCCCAAGAGACGATCAAGAACATCGAGCATGGAATTTTTCGTCCGCAGGAAACAACTGAAGACGCGATTATCCGCGCATTCGCGGCCCAAGATGTAGATTTCACCGACAACGAGGGTGTCAGAAAGCATAAAGACCCCGTCAAAACATTTAGTGGTCAAAACGGATACAGAGAAATGTTGGACCACATCTACAACACCGTCAGGAACAAGACTCCCATAACGCGCCATCTTGCCCTGGCCGATACTTATGCCCTTAATATCGTTCCCGACTATGTCGCAACATTTTCGAATAGAATGGCCTCTATTCCTCATCTGGATTCAAAATGTCTGGTTTGGGAAGACGATCAGAATTTTCCTTTTTCGTACTGTGAATATCGCTGGCTAAAAAAAGCAACCGTTTGGGCAAAACCTTTTTATGTATACAGCGATAGCGTGATCTTTATTGCAAACATGCACGTCGAGACATTTTTGGCTGTATCGATTACTTCGGATCTCTTGGTCAACGACATGATAGAGCAGTTTGACGCCTTGTGGAAAATGGCAAGAGCCCCAATTAAAAAGAACTGATTGTGGATTTTGAATGATAAAAACAGGTTCAATCAATGCAGAGGATCCCATGCAACCGCTTGGCAAATCGGGCTTGGTTAAAGAATCCGAAGCTATGAAAGACTATCTCGCGATTGACATCCGCAGTCATTGTTTCCCTGACAACGACTTATCGGAGCTTGCCAAAACCTATATGAACGTTTTCAACGAAGTGAAGGACGTTTCAGTAAAATGGTCGGCGCGCAGCGCCAATAACATGATTGACCTTCATGCGCGCACGTTAGGATGCAATGTGGCCTTGTTGGATTTGAAGACAGACAGGGTTGTTGGCGGTTTTCTTTCGACCATTGTACCCTCTGCCGAAGGTTGGCGCTTGTCGAGCCAGGATCTTTTTATTGACTCGAAACATCGGGGAAATGGCGTCGGATCAAGTTTCTACCATCGGGCTTTGGCTTATGCGGACGAAATATGCAAAAGGGAACTTAGATCCGACATCGCCGTTATTTCCGGCACAACCTATAAAATCCCCAGTCAGCCGAAAAAGATGTGGAAGAAGAAGGGCTATGAGTTACAACCTCTTTTCTCCCTGGCGGCTCAAAGCATCCTTCGTTCCGACAAAGGAATTGGCGCCGATATTATAATTGAACAAGTACGCCCCGACGATGCCGACAAAGTCGCCGCTTTCATCACAAGCAACAAGACTGTTTCTTCGGACAAGGAAAAGTGGGGAGAACCGCAGGCCTCTGCTTACGTAAACTTTATGCTTCATAATCATCCCGCAACTTTCGTCGCCGGAAAGATGGGCAACAAAATTGTTGCGGTCAGTTCAATAAATCTTCTCCCGGGAAGATCCGGCCCCTATGGTATTGAGGCCCAATGTTTTGTGACTAAGACATCCCTTTCACGTCAACAAGAAATCGTTGGGGCAACATTTAAGACTCTGCTGATGTGCGCCAACGGCGCTTCTATGCAACTTTTCGGAGACAACATTGCCGCTATTGAAGTAACGGCATCGGGCGCCCCGTTCTTCCGGAAGATGTTTTCAAAAATTGAGGAAGACAAAGAATTTCTTGGTATCCGCGGATTCCCCTCTGTGTTAAAAAACAACCTGAGCCAATCGAAGAAATACTCGCAAGTAACTTTAGTGGAAAGTCACAGCAGAACCACCAGAGTTGCCCGCCCCTCGTAATTCCCACAACTGAACCAGTGGCTGTCAGATGAAGCCCTCAACGCAAGCCTTCGTTGTCCTTCTTTCAATCCTGTTATATGGTCTTCCTTCTTATGCCAAATCTCCCCTCGTCCAGCGCGCGGTAGAGACGTTGCAAGGCGGAGGCGCGGAGGTCGCGTCTTCTCCGGAGTCCGTCGAGGTTGCTTTTTCGCCCCGCGGAGGCGCCACGGATTTGGTGATCAAAGCCATCGCCTCGGCCAAGTCCGAAATTTGCGTCGCCGCTTATTCCTTTACCTCCCGCCCCATCGCCAGAGCTCTTGTCGAGGCTCATAAAGCTGGCGTTGACGTTCGCGTCGTCGTTGATCACAGCCAGATCGAAAAGGACAGTCCTTCCGTCATTGATTTCCTGGTGGCGCAGGAAATTCCAGTACGCGCCGACATCGTTCACAAGTTGCAGCACGACAAATACATGGTCGTGGACAAAAAAACCGTCGAAACAGGCTCTTTTAATTATTCTGCCGCCGCCGAGCACAAAAATTCGGAAAACGTCATCGTTCTTTGGAACGGCCCTGAATTGGCTGCCCTATACGCCAAAAACTGCCAAAGCCTGTGGGACAAGGCCGAGCCTTATAAACAGCAATAATACCAACCGGCGCAAAAAGTAACTTATTTGGGTCACGAGCGGTTGCGACGAGCCTGTCGCTCGCCGGACCATATATACTCGTTGCGAACTGCCCCGTTAAGCCCGGCAAGCGACGGGCGAGGCGCAGAACGAGTGACGTTCAGCAATAGATCGGGGTTCACTGGTTGTTAATATAAACGCGTTTTGGCTTGACCTTAAGTCCGCGATCGTTTTGTATAAAAACACTCTGTTTTTGTACAAAACGTGAATCGCTGGACTAACTTAATAACTGGGATAACCAATTATTAGCTTCCTTGTAAGATACTTAAACGCCCCTCGTTAACTCACTTAGACGAGGGGAATGCGAGGAACCCCGGAGCGCAGAACCGGAGCGTACTTTTGATGTACGTGAGGATTCGAGCACCGGAGCGACGAAGCAGTCTCCCGTCTAAGCGGGTTAGTGCGCCCTTAGCTCAGCTGGATAGAGCAGCTGCCTTCTAAGCAGCAGGTCAGCAGTTCGAATCTGCTAGGGCGCGCCATTAAACAGAAAACGGGGCTTTATGCCCCGTTTTCTGTTTAATGCCCCCTAACGGTTCGAAATGCGGAAAGCAGTTCGATGCCGAGCCATTCAATAAGGCGTTCGCGGAAGTCCCGCGAACGCACAAAACCAAAAATCTTATGGCGAAGTCAGGGCGAGCGGCGCGCAGCGCCGAGAAGCCAATCTCGCTAGGGCGCGCCAAATCCCTCATTGATTAATATTAACCATCCAAATTTTATTTCCCGACAATCCGGCAAGGAGAATATCCATCCCGGTAACGGGTTCGATGTGCTTTGTTTTTTTATAGTGTTATCAATATGTTTCCTTTGTTTTTTGCTTTTACGCTTTATTAATTACGAAAAATATGGTATATACTGAGTTAACGATTATGGAGACCTTTATGGTTATTGATTTTGTCCAATACGTCGAAATGAAGAAGGCCGAAGCGGCAGCCGAGCAGGCCGCCTATGAAGCCGAAATGGCGCGCCGCGAACATCTGGAAGTGTTCCTGTCCGGCATGCTTGCGGAACTTATGGCCGCCTAATCTCCCCGTTATTTCTCTCTTCCCCCTGAATCTACAAATGTCTTCTGCAGGAGAGCCATGATTTCCGCGTGGTTGGTCTTGCTCATAATCTGGTCGGCGATCTTGCTCGCCTGCGGCAGGGAAATCCGCATGATCTCGTTTTTAACTGCCGGAAGCCTGCGGGGCGACATGGAAAGCTCACGCAATCCCAAACCCAACAGAAGCGGCGTCGCCCGCGCATCGCCCGCTATTTCGCCGCACAGAGCGACGGGAATATTGGCGCGCCATGCCGCCGCCACGGTGAATTGAATAAGACGCAAGATGGCCGGATGAAACGGATCGTATAGTTCGGCAACCCCGTCATCGCCGCGGTCAATGGCCAGCGTGTATTGCGTGAGATCGTTGCTGCCGATCGAGAAAAAGTCGCACACCTTGGCTAAAGAATCCGCAATCAGAGCCGCCGACGGAATTTCGATCATTGCGCCGAGCGGCGGAAGACCTTGAATATTGATGCCGCGGCGATGCAGTTTCTTTTCGATTTGCAGAATCCTCGACCGCACCTGATTCATTTGCGTGATGTGGGAAATCATCGGGATCAGGATGCGCACGGGCCCATGCATGCTGGCGCGCAAAATGGCCGTAAGCTGGGTATCCAGCAATTCCGGCCTTTTCAAGCCCAAGCGAATGGCGCGCAAACCGAGCGCCGGGTTGGAGCTTTCTTCGATGGCGCCGCCCAAAGCCGACGCTATTTTTTCTCCGCCAACGTCGAGCGTGCGCACCGTCAAAGGCAACCCATGGAGTTTTTCGACGATGCCGCGCAGCATTTGATACTGTTCTTCCTCATCCGGCAACGTCGGGCGATTCATGAACATAAATTCGGTTCTGAGCAGACCTACGCCCATCGCTCCCGCTTCGGCCACGGCGTCGAGATCGCGCGGCAGCTCCATATTGGCCTGAAGGGAAATCAGCCTTCCGTCCACCGTCAGAGCCGGGACGTTGCGCAAGGTCTTAAGGCGCTTGTCTTCCTGCTTTTTCCTGGCGACTTCCTGCCGGTAAAAATGAAGCGTTTCGGCATCCGGGCGAATGATGATTTCGCCTTTGCGCCCGTCAATAATGATCGTATCGCCCGTCTTGATCCCGTGGGTCAGAGCGCCCACGCCGGAAATAGCGGGGAGCCCCAACGCACGCGCGATAATCGCCGCGTGGCTTTCGGCGCCGCCAAGAACGGTAGCAACGCCCGCGACGCGTCCGGGGTCCATAAGCGCCGCATCGGCAGGCGTAATTTCTTCGGCCAGAATGACGCATCCTTCGGGCGCATCGGCGAACGGATTATAGTTTTGCTGCTGCAGGCTGCGCATCAATCGCGCTCCGACCTCGCCGACATCGTCCGCGCGCGCCGCAAGGTAAGAATCGTTCATGGCCGCAAAATCGGCCTTGATTGCGCTGATTTGTTTCTGGATAGCCGCTTCGGCGTTGATGTGCTGCTTTTTGATGGATTCTTCAACGCCGCGAACAAGGCGCGAATTCGACAACATTCCTTTATAGGCGTCTATCAACAGCTCCATGTCTTCCGCGCCCACCGGAAGCGTTTCGGCCTTCAGCCGCAATTGAGCCAGATGTTTTTGAACCTTCGAAATGGCGCTGTGCAGGCGCTTGATTTCCTTTTCGACTTGCGCCTGAGAAATCTCGTACTCGGGGACGGGGACGCCGCATTGCTCGATAATGAAAGCAGGGCCGATGGCGACGCCTGCCGAGACGCCGATCCCTTTTATCTTGCTTTGCGCATCACTCTTCATCGAATTTCCGTTTAACGAAATTGGTTAATGTTTCCAAGGCTTCCGCCGCATCTACGCCTCGGCCGCAAAGACGAATGGTCGTGCCTTCGGACGCTGCCAACATCATCAGCCCCATTATTGACCGGCCCGACACGCGCATGTCGTCTTTGACGACCTCTATATCGGCAGAATAGCTTTCAACAACTTTAACAAACCTGGCCGCTGCACGCGCATGTAGGCCTTTTTTGTTAGCAATCGTCGCAAGGACGCACAATTCGTCCGCTTCGCTCATTCTCCCTGCCCCGTCGCAAGGTTTTCGGAAACCAATTGGATGTATTTGCGTCCCGCCGTCTCGGCTTCGCGCGCGGCTTCAAGAAGCGGCAGCGTCGAACGTACCGAAGCCAGCTTGATGAGCATCGGCAAATTGACGCCCGCCAGAACGACGGCATGTCCCAAAGGCATGGACGCAATCGCGAGGTTGCTTGGCGTGCCGCCGAACATATCCACCAGAAGGACAACGCCATCGCCGGTATTGACGAGCTGGATGGCGGAAAAAATCCTGTCCCGGCAAGAGCCCATGTCGTCTTGCGGGCCGATCGTTATGGCTTGAACCTGTCCTTGGGGGCCAACAATGGAATCGGCGGCCTTGAGAAGCTCGGCACCGATGTTTTCGTGGGTCACTAGAACGATACCGATCATTGCTGTTTTTCTCCCCTTAATCTTAATTTTTTAGCCCTTCAAAAGCGCGTGGAAGCGTAGACCTATTGAACAAACTGTCAAGCTGCCCCATAGTGGAAAAAGGGTTTAAAAAACAAAGATGATTAACATATGACCGCTCTGCCTGCCGATCATTTCAAGCACGCCACAGCCATCGCCGTTAAGGCGATCGGGCGCAAAGCTGCGCTTGAGATCGGATTCACGGAGTCCAAAATCGAGACGGAAGACGAGCGCCTGAGCCTTCCGGAACCGCCGCCGAAGATGACGGAAACCGAGCTTGGCTCGATGCGCGGATTTGCCGATTCTGCGGCTTTGCGCCTGCGCTATCACAATTCGCAGCTTCATAAAGCCAAAAGCCCCTCGCCCGGCCAGAATCAGGACACCATCGCCGAGGCTTTCGACGCCATGGAACAGGCGCGGTGCGAGGCGTTGGGCGCGCTAAAATTCAAAGGCGTCGCGCTTAATCTCGTGGCGATGATGGACGAAAAAATACGCCGCGATTCGGATTCGCTGGCTTTTCAGCAGAACATCCCCCCTTTGGCGCAGGCTTTGTATTTTCTCGCTTGGGAAAAGTTCACAGGAACGCCCTTGCCGCCCGAGGCCGAAAAGGTCGCCTCGTTTTGGAGGCTCTTTATCGAAGAGCATTCGAAAAAACACTGGCCGAAACTCGCCTCCCTTCTCAACGACCAGAAAGCTTACGCGGCGGAGACGCTGCGCCTGATAAAAAGCCTCGACAAGAACATCAAGAAAATTAACAAGGAAAAAAACAAGGCCAACAAAAAAACATCCCCTAAATACAAGGCCAACGACGGAAACGAAGAGCAGCAAGAGGAACAGCAGAAAGAAACCCAGGGCGTTTCCGATCAGGGCGACGACAGCGACGACAGCGAGGAAGATTCGTCCGGCGGAACCAATAAGGCGAGCGCCGGCGGAGACTTTGCCGCAGAAGATGTCGGCGCGTTCGAGGAAGAAGATACGCTTGCGCCCGTAACGACATACCGCGCCTTCACAACGGAATTCGACGAAGCCATTGACGCCGCAGAGCTTTGCCACGACGAGGAATTGACGCGCCTGCGCATCATGCTCGACCGGCAAGTGGGCCCCATGCAATCGCTGATCACCAGACTCGCCAACCGCCTGCAGCGCAAGCTTATGGCGCATCAAATGCGGCACTGGGAATTCGATCTTGAAGAAGGTCTTTTGGACGCGGCGCGGCTGGCGCGCGTTATTGTCTCGCCCTCGCATCCCTTATCCTATAAACGCGAAAAACAAATGGATTTTCGCGATACCGTCGTGGCTTTGCTTATAGATAACTCGGGCTCGATGCGCGGAAGACCGATCACCATTGCCGCCATGAGCGCCGATATTCTCGCCCGCACGCTTGAACGCTGCGGCGTCAAAGTCGAGATTTTGGGCTTCACGACCCGCGCGTGGAAAGGCGGACTGTCGCGCGAAGAATGGGTCAAGGCGGGCAAGCCCCCCCTGCCCGGACGATTGAACGATCTGCGGCATATTATATATAAGAGCGCCGACCAGCCCTGGCGCCATTCGCGGAAAAACCTCGGCCTTATGCTGCGCGAAGGCCTTTTGAAGGAGAACATTGACGGCGAAGCGCTGCTGTGGGCTGCGGGACGCCTGGTCGCGAGGCCGGAACAGAGAAAAATCATGATGGTTATCTCGGACGGCGCGCCGGTTGACGATTCAACCCTGTCGGTTAATCCCGGTAATTATCTTGAACAGCATTTGCATGCCGTCGTCAGCTGGATCGAAGGCCATACGGATATCGAGCTTGCCGCCATCGGCATCGGCCACGACGTAACGCACACCTATCGCCGCGCCGTCACTATATCCGACACCGAGCAGCTTGCCCCCGTTATGACAGAACAATTGGCGGCTCTCTTCGATAAGGATTAGCCTTGTACAAAACAGCCTGTGAATGATAAGAAAAACGGATGCTTTTTTCTCCGTTCTCATGGTCTCCGCTTAGTCTCCGCCGATGGGCTAATTTTAAAGCCAACAAGCGCGGCTTTTTGTCTTTATTGGTTTTTTTGACGCTTTTTTTTGTGGCGCTGGGCGCTGAATTTATCGCCAACGACAATCCGCTTTTGATCAAGTTCGACGGACGCTATTATGCGCCGATTTTTACGAGCTATCCCGAAACGCGTTTTGGCGGCGAGTTTGAAACCGAGGCCCGTTACCGCGACCCTTATGTGAAAAAGCTGATCGAGGCGAAAGGCTGGATGATTTGGCCGCCCATTCCCTATTCCTACAACACCATCAATTACGATCTGAAGGAGCCCGCGCCGTCGCCGCCGTCCCGCGATAACTGGCTCGGCACCGACGATCAGGGTCGCGACGTTCTGGCGCGCATTATTTACGGGTTTCGCATCTCGGTGCTTTTCGGCCTGACGCTGACGCTTTTTTCCTCGATCATCGGCATTTCCGCAGGCGCCGTTCAAGGTTATTTCGGC
>JBAZLX010000050.1:0-11717 GCA_041650075.1 Bdellovibrionales bacterium
GGGGGGACACGATCTACGCAACAGAAAATGCAATAGAGAAACATGTTCTTGAAGCAGACTTGGTTATTGGTGCTGTTTTGATTCCCGGGGGATCTGCCCCAAAGCTTGTCACTCGTCATATGATCTCATGTATGAAAAAGGGATCGGTAATCGTTGATGTTGCTATTGATCAGGGGGGGTGTATCGAAGGAGCATACCCAACCACACACTCTGACCCTATATTTACTCTCGACAACGTCGTTCTTTATTGTGTGGCTAATATGCCCGGAGCCGTTGCGCGCACGTCAACCTTTGCGCTCAACAACGCAACATTGCCATATGTTTTAGCCTTGGCGGGCAAGGGGTGGAAAAAGGCATTGTCCGACGACGAAGGTTTTTGCAATGGATTGAATATTGCAGAAGGCAAGATCACTTGCGCCTCCGTTGCTGCTGCATTGGGAGAAAAGTATTTCGATCCGAAATCCATGTTGGGCTAAAGAGTAAAAAATTTTTCTGTCGAAAGAAACTGACGCACCGTCTTTCAGTATATGTCTCTACACCTTAATCGTGTTTTTTTGCGGTTGCGCGTGAGCCGTCATTAATCGCGATTGATTCTAATGCTGGTGCAAAAGGAGGGCAGACCTAATCCGCTGATTAAATGAAAAGTGGGGAGATTCGGTATAAAACGGCTGCTGCCGCCCTATCATGGTTCTGGCAAAAATCAAGTCTTTTCATAATGCTAGGCAAAAATATATCCAAGATGTGTTTTCTTATCTAGACATTAGGGTGTTCACAGAATAGAGAGGACAACTCGAACGGTCGTTGACTCGTTAACGGCTGGAACTGTCGATAACAACAGAGGGCTATGAGATTATGAGCGATATTGCAGAACAAGTGAAGAAGATCGTCGTCGAGCATTTGGGCGTCGATGCAGCCAAGGTCACCGACAACGCAAGCTTCATTGATGATCTGGGGGCGGACAGCCTTGATACGGTCGAGCTCGTGATGGCCTTTGAAGAGGAATTCAGCGTCGAAATCCCCGATGATGCAGCCGAAAAGATCGCTACTGTAAAGGACGCGATCAATTTCATTACAGCTAAAAAGGCCGCAGCGGCTTAATTAAACGCTCTTTTGTTACCCTAGAGCGGAGATGTAATAATGCGCCGCATTGTCGTCACAGGCATGGGAATGGTATCACCGTTAGGTGTCGGGGTCGGCCTCAATTGGAAAAGGTTGACGGAAGGCGCCAGCGGTCTTGGGCGTATTACGCATTTTGATCCTTCGGACATGTCTTGCCAAGTCGCTGGCGAAGTCCGGCGTGGCGAGGGCGAAGGGGAACTGAGCCTTGATCGCTATATTGAGCCTAAAGAACAGAAGAAAATGGATACTTTTATCCATTTTGCGCTTGTTGCGGCAGACGAGGCGATCAAAGACGGTGGATATGTTCCATCATCGGAAGAAGAACAAGATCGTACCGGTGTGATGATTGGTTCCGGGATTGGTGGGCTGAACGAGATTTATGAAACCTCGATCGTTCTTCACGAAAAAGGGCCTCGTCGCGTATCGCCTTTTTTCATTCCCCGGAGCCTTATCAATCTTGCCTCGGGGCAAATATCAATAAAATACGGCTATCGCGGTCCTAACCATGCGGTTGTTACCGCATGTGCAACCGGAGCTCATGCAATCGGTGATGCAGCGCGTCTGATAATGCTTGGCGATGCCGATGTTATGGTCGCGGGCGGTGCCGAAGCGGCCATTTGTCGTCCCGGCATTGCTGGATTTTGTGCTTTGCGCGCAATGTCTACGGGGTTTAATGACAAACCAACTCAGGCTTCACGTCCGTATGATAGGGATCGTGACGGCTTTGTCATGGGTGAAGGGGCGGGAGTCGTTGTTCTTGAAGAATACGAACATGCCAAAAAACGGAATGCGAAGATTTATGCCGAACTCGTTGGATATGGATTATCCGGAGACGCTTATCACATGACAGCGCCTGCGGAAGACGGCAGCGGTGGTTTTCGTGCGATGAGTATGGCGTTAAAGCGTTCCGGCCTCAACGCCGATCAGATCGAATACGTTAATGCCCACGGCACTTCGACGCCGCTTGGAGACGAAATTGAAGTCAAAGCGGTGCGTCGGTTGCTTGGATCGTATGCTGAAAAAACGATGATGTCCTCGACAAAATCAGCAACAGGTCATTTGCTGGGGGCGGCTGGTGCGGTTGAAGCCATATATTCGATCAAAACTGTAACGGATGGCATTATTCCTCCGACCTTAAATCTTGAAAATCCCTCCGAAGGGTTGGGCGGGATAGACCTTGTGCCGCTCAAAGCTAAAGAAAAGAAAATCAAAGTCGCTCTGTCAAACTCATTCGGTTTTGGCGGAACAAATGCGTGCCTGATTTTTAAAGCCGTGTAGACTCTTCAGTCGGCGCATTCGGGTAAGCCAATCTCTGTTTTTATTCTCAGCCCAAGGGTTAGGTCATGCCAAAACTCACCCAAGAAATTATTCTATCCGCTCTTCGTGCCGTCTTGTGGGAAGGCAAAGATATTGTTACGCAAAAAATAGTTGCCGGAGTGACTTTTACGCAAGAAAAACAAGGAACTAAAGTCAATCTGATTCTGGAAATTGAACCAAAAAAAGACGCCAACATTGAAGGGCTTAAAGAACAGATTGAACAAACGGTTTCCGCCATTAAGGACGTGTCGTCAGTTGCCATTATCTTTACTGCACATCAGGCTGCGCACGCGCATGAACACGGGGCGCAAAAAATGGATTTGCCACGGATCAAACACATCGTTGCTGTGGCCTCGGGCAAGGGCGGAGTTGGAAAATCTACAACAGCAGTTAATTTGGCCGTGGCCTTCAGCCAAAAGGGTCTGAAAGTTGGCCTTCTGGATGCCGATGTATATGGTCCTTCGATTCCGCGAATGATGGGGCTGACGGATGAGCCGTATATGGATGAAAATAAGAAACTGGCTCCCATTGAACGCGATGGAATTAAGGTTATGTCGATGGGTTTTTTGATTGATGAAGCCCAGCCAATGATCTGGCGAGGCCCCTTGGTTCATACCGCGATCACACAGTTATTTCGCGACGTGCTTTGGGGAGACCTTGATATTTTGGTTGTTGATTTACCGCCAGGCACTGGCGACGCTCAATTGACCTTGACGCAGACGGTACCGTTGTCGGGTGCGGTCATAGTGTCAACACCGCAAGACATAGCCTTGCTTGATGCGCGCAAAGCTTTGGCTATGTTCCAAAAAACAGACGTTCCCGTTCTGGGGATTGTTGAAAATATGAGCTATTTTGAATGTCCGAACTGTCATGTGCGCAGCAATATTTTTAGCCATGGTGGGGCTCGTGCCGAAGCCGATAATCTTGAAATTCCTTTTTTAGGAGAAATACCGCTTGATATAAAACTTCGTGAACTGTCGGATAAAGGCGAGCCCTTAACCCTATCCGAGCCCGAAAGTATGATTTCTGAGCAATACACGGCCATAGTTAGTAAGTTATGGGATGCTTTGAACGCTTGACAGAAGCCCCTTGTCCAGAGATAACAACCCACTTCAGGGGCCTGTAGCTCAGTTGGGAGAGCGCAACGTTCGCAATGTTGAGGTCGTCGGTTCGATCCCGATCAGGTCCACCATCCATCCTTTCCGTGATGCAAACCAGCCCGTTTTTAGCGTGGCTGGAGGTGCCCATAATTTCATGATTTGTATGTGTTTACATACAAAAAGGAGACGTATTTTTTGGAAAGGGACCCGTATTTTATAAAACATGCCATTTTGCAGCAAATACTCTTTGGAATGAGAACTGGAAAAAAATTAGGAAAATGTAAGTAAATACGGTGGATTATACCCGTTGTCGCTTAATGCAGATGACCAACAAATTCACCCTTGTTGCGCCGATCAAAAATCGTGCCAAATGTACTTGCGGAAGGGGGGCTTCAAATCGTTTCGACCCCCATACAAACCGGCAGAATCCCATTAATATCAATTAACTAAAAATAAACCTCATCTGGTCAAATTGACTAAAGACTCTGTCCGCGTGAATCGCGCGGATGTCTGCGTGTGTGCTTTTTTGCCAATTTGTGAGGCTCTAGCGTGGTTCAACATGCTGTGAAGCAAGGAATTGTGATACTAGCCATGGCGCTAGGCATAGCCGCATGTTCAGCGTCGGATATTCCTTTGGTCGGGGAAATGATGTCCCGTCCTATGACCGTCGCAAATATACCGGAAAAAGATGAGGTTATACGAAACGATTCAAGTCCAGCCATTGTTACGCTTGATCTAAAATCCAGTTTACGTGAGCGCCGATTATCCCGAACGGAAGATCTGCCAAAAGATGTTATCCTTCCGACGACAAATTTGAATGGCGTTCCGATAACTGCTGCTTTGCAAGCGGTTCTTTCTGGAACCGATATATCACTGTCGTGGGGGACTGGTTCCCTAGGCTCCCGTCTTGTTACCGTGATGAATCTTCGCGGTCCGTTGCCGACTGTCGTTGACAAGATATGTTCCGCAGCGAGAGTATTTTGCAGCTATCGCCACGGATCAATTGAATTATCTGAAAAGGAAACCTTCGTCATTACGCTTCCGCCGATAGAGCGCATCGTAAATGCTGGCTCGGCGACGGGCTCTTCATCCTCCCGGTCATCGTCTTCATCTTCGTCCAATTTAAACAACAGCATTGTTGAGGCGATAAACCAATTGCTGGGAGGCGAAAAGGCTACAATTGACAACCAAGGCGGAACGATCATGTACACCGCAACGGTTGATGCCGAAGAACGCATATCGCGATATCTGACAGAATTGCGTACAGAAAGACCCTTAATCGTTTTGCAACTCTATATCTGGGAAGTAACGCTAGATCGAGAAAATGCTCAAGGCATTAACTGGACAACCTTCCAGACCACTGCGTTGAAAAATACGCTGAAGAATACAACGCTATCTTTGACAAGCAATTTAACTTCTCTGGCGACAACGACAGGTAGCGTCGGATTAGGCGCCGTGACGACGGGTGAAATTTCAGCCAATGCTGTAGCCTCGTTCATTGCCACAAAGGGCCGTGTTCAAACCATCAGCAATCCCCAAATCACATTTGTGTCGGGCTCATATGCGGATCTTAAAATTGGCGGTACGCAGCGTTATATTTCCGAGGTTGGTACCGCAACGAGCAACACAAGCGGGACAACAAGTAGTTCAAGCAACACCGTCAGCACGGATGAAATTGAAACGGGATTGGCCATTGCTGTTGCAGGCAGCTACGAAAATGGCATTGTGTTCGCAAATCTCGACATGTCACTTAAAAATCTTGTTAGCCTAAATCCGACAAAGAGCGGCGACTATACGATTGATTTACCGGAAACAACCGATGAAAAAATTAACACAGTTTTACGTGTGCGTCCGGGCGACAGTCTTGTCTTGGCCGGGTTGGTGTCATCTAACGATACCGGATCAAGTCAGGGATTTCCTGTAGGCGGCGATAGTGCAATACCGCTCTACGGAGATACTCAGCGACAAAATCGCGAGCTGGTTATAATCGTTAAACCGTCGATCGTTCAGTTTTCGAACGAGTACGAGAAAAGAGAGAAAAAACCATACGTAGAAAAGACTATTGGACAGGCTGACTCCTACAAACCACTGTCGGAGGCATTGCCTGTACAAAAGCTTAGCGATGAAAAAGATATTCGGCCTGTTGAATTATCTCAGCCGAAACAGCAGTCAAGCCTCTATGATCCTCCAGCGGAAGAAGTATCCGTTGCCCCTGTTGATAAAACGCCTGTTGACGATTCATCTGCAACATCGGGCTTTTTTCATGCGTTTGATAAATTGTTTCAGTCTCCCGATCCATCTATAGCGGGAGGCGGGAAATGAACAACCTTTCTTTGTTCTCCCGCTCTCTGCTTATCGTGATGCTGTTTTGTGTGGGTTTTTCGGAAAACGTTTTTGCTCGCGATGCTGCTTTCTTAAATCCTGGTGTTACAGGCATGGGAGTGGGTGATGAGGCCGTTAAGGTTGATCCAAAGGCGGAAATCGATGTCGGAGATACGCCAATTAATATATCCAAAAAGGCAACAATCTTTTTCGTCAACCAAACCAGCATGCCTGTGAAAATCGAAAAGATTTCTCTTAGCAGCGACTCTCTGGTGACGGCGGAAGAGACGGCAAACGATTGTACGAAACAAGGCGACATTGCTCCTTTGAGCCGCTGTAGCGTCGAGGTGTCTGTTGTTCCGACGGGGGCGGGCACCTGGAGCGTCAACGTGTTGATGACGCATAATGGGGCGGGCCGCATTGCGCGTGCACGATTGGTTGGGAGAACGGCTGTCGCTAGCGCTAGCGAAGGCAAGGGGACGGGGCTCGATATCAGTGCAAAAGATATTAAGCCAATTGATTTTGGCGAGGTTACTGTTGGTGACGGAAAAACTGTCCGCTCAACTTTGATGGTAAACAACAGCGTTGATCCGATAAAAATTTACGCCATAGATGTGATTGAAGCCGATAACGGATTGCAGAGACTTAAGCAGGGATGTGAGGTTGATATGGAGCTCGCACCCGGAGGATCGTGTCCCGTAACTTTGTTGTGGGAGCCGAATGAGGAATCTCAAATTTCTACCGACTTAATTATTCGTCATAGCGGGAAGCTTGGCTTTGCAGTCATTCCCATTCGCGGTGTGGCAAGAGGGAACTCTTCAAAAAGCTCTAGAAGTACAGGCTCCTATAGCAGCTCGGAAAGATTGACTAAGAGCAGTGTGCCATTGCCCCTTTCGGCGCGCGATTTGGAAAAAGAAGTTGCCAAAAGCATTGCTCCAGTATCTAGCCGTTCTTTAAGCGGAGGCAATTCTGTATCGGGGGGGGCAAGTAAAGATTTTGGCGAACAGATGTCTCTTATTGGCACAATAGGGACGCGAGCTCTAATCTATTTGCCTGATGGTAACATAATGGCGCTTTCAGTCGGCGAGGGGTTTGAATCTGAAGAGGGGGTGGTAAAGCTGGTTTCCGTTGATACACATTCTGCCGATATTATGGTCGGAGGAAAGAAGAGAACTCTGAAGCTTAGAGTGGCCTCGTCTCTCGTATGGGAGGCAACGGCACAACAGAAGCAGGATGAAGCTTCGCAAAAGAAACCGCTCTTATTGCCTGCAGGCATAAGATGAGTGATGCTTCTCCCACCGATGCTCTTCATGCACAAGCTGAAGCGCTTCATATTAACCCAAAGCATTATGAGCTTGCTTTGGCCGAACAAGCCATGCGCCGAGCGAATGGCCGCTTGCTTTCCATTGACGAGATTTTGCATCGTAATGGGTTTTCATCCGGTACTCGCGATGTCACAAAAGAGAAAGGTAATGCCGATGAAGACCTAACGATGCAAGCCTTGCGTCTCTATGTACCGTCGGCTTCTCAGGCGGCGATGGGGTTATGCCTGTTGGAATTGCGTCAAGGAATTTTACGCGTTGCTGTTGGCGATCGAGTTGACGATGCGGACTTTTTGCGCATCACAGAGGCATTGGCGCGAGTTGATCACAAAATCAAAAGCATTGAAGTTGAGCCGTGGGATCGTGCTGAATTGGCGCGATTGATGCGTGAACAAAGCGAAATGGCAGGGGATCGCCTTTTGCGCATTCTTAGCGAATTGTCGCGCGATCCTGATGACGCAGTGTTGGTCGAAAATGCCGTGCATGATATCTTATCGGAAGCCCTGCAAGGCCGTACGTCTGATATTCATCTGTCTTTGCAGGAAGACGACGCACGGTGTTGGATACGCTACCGCGTTGACGGCGATCTTATATACAAACATTTGGTTCCGCACAGGGTTATGGCCCCGATTGTAACCAGAATAAAGACGGACGCTAAAATGGATGCGGCGGATCGTCAGCATCCGCAAGACGGAAGATTGGCTTTCGAATGGCAAGGCCGTATGATTGACATCCGGTGTGCAGCTTTGCCGGTGGCGCCGGCAGGCGAAAAATTGACATTGCGCTTACTTGATCGCGAAAATCTTCGTTCATTCGATGAGCTTTTTCTACATGCACCAGTTGTTGCTGAGCGTTTGCGTAAAGCCATCCACGGACATACGAAGGATGGAGGCTTGATAGTCGTCAGCGGACCGACCGGCTCAGGAAAGTCAACGACGTTATACGGAATCATTCAGGATATTGATCGCTCATCGCGCGCCGTATATTCGGTTGAAGCACCAGTAGAATACGATATGCCTCTGGTTGATCAAACATCCGTGACGGACAATTCAGCCAACTCAATCGCCGATATCATCCGCGCTCTTATGCGTCACGACCCCGACGTTATCATCGTCGGCGAAATGCGTGACGGCGATACTGTTGAGGCGGCGCTGCGCGCGACGGAATCCGGACATATCGTGATCACAACCGTTCACTCTGTTGACGCCTTGCATACGCTGGATCGTATTGATGGTTTTCTCAGTTCAGCTTATCGTACGAGCGGCCTCTATATTCTTGGGCACGCGCTTATTGCCAGCCTTTCGCAGCGCCTTGTTAAAACCGTGTGCCCCGGGTGCCATGTAACGAAAAAAGCCCAAGAAATATTTGGCAGTGTAGAACGCTGTCAGGAAATTGGCGTTGATCCTGAGGCCTCTTTGGCGTTGGCGCATCAAGAAGGATGCGATCTGTGCGGGCATAGCGGTTTTCTTGGACGTACGTTGGCGCTGGAAGCCATGTTTCCTCCAGAGGATCAAGCTAGTCGTCGCTCAATCACAGAAATGATGATTTCAAATGTTACATCTTCAATCGTCGATGTTCCCGGCACTATATATATACCCCGACGTGCGTCCATTGTTGATCTCATCAAGCGCAACGCCATTGATGCCAATATGGGGGCGGCTATGTTGATCGAAGAGGTTGCTTCGTCAACCCGAACCCGGGGATAATGGCATGAAGCTATACCATGCTAAATATGCCCAAATGCGACATGGCATCGTAAGTATTATGGAGGATGATTTTTATCTTCCGGATCAACATGCGGTAAGACGCCATTTGCACAACAATGGGTTTTACGCTGTTAGTATTAAAGAACAGAAGCCAAATCTCCTCGAGTGGTCTGACGTCCGCTCGCGCGCGTGGCAATTGCAGCTTTTGCGCGCCTTACGTTTTCAGGGTGCGACGGCTTCGGCGGGTACGGCGTTGATCAATATTATTGAAGGAGAAACTGACCCTAAACGCCGGCTGGCATTTTTGCCGACAAGGACGGTTTTGAAAGGGGGCGGCTCATTCTCGGAAGCGTTGAAAGCTTTGCGTTTGTTTGATGCGGCTACAATGGCCATCATCACAGCGGGCGAACGTGCGGGGGATCTCAAGGGTGTCATTCAACATGCAATTGAGCACACCGAAGAGAAAGGCAAACAGGCAAGAATAGTCATGACCACTCTTAGCTGGCTGTCGTTCGATATCGTCAATATTGTCGGTACAGTCTGGGCCGCGCAGTTTGGTTTTATTCCTTATCTGAAGAGCCAAGGGACCAAAGCAACCGATCCCGACGCAATTGCGAGGTTTAATCATGCCATTGATGTTGCGACATGGGTCAATACGAGCCTGTTGATTGTTATCACCGCGCTGATTGTCGGAGGCGTCAGTTTCGTCGCTCTCTACTGGTATAACCGGCAAAAGCCAGATCATTTCACTGCAAAAATATTGATGAAACTGCCGATTATGTCTTCATACTTGCGAAATTCCGGCATGAAGGAAAGCTGCAAGCTTATGCAACGGCTATTATTCGGTAAAGTGCCCCTAACGGAAGCAATTGACATTATTGTAGAAGGCGTTACCGAGCCTTCCTGTAATTTGTATTGGAGGGAAAGCAAGCAGCGCATTATGGCGGGGTCGGATCCTTCCCGGGCATTGGCGCGGTGGCCTTTGACAAAAGGAGAGCGCGATCAAATTGTGACGATTCAGTCCGTAGAGCAATTAGCGGAAGTATATGGATCAATTGCCGAAGAACGGGCTCTTATGGCAAAGACAGACCAGCGACGACTCGCTATAACCGGCATTATTCTATTGATGGTTCTGGCGGGAGCGACGGTCATGACGATGGTGTATTTGTTGACGGTTCAGAATCAAAGCTTTCTTGATAGTCTTAAGGAATTGCGGTCATAGAAGGAATCGGGGAAAATCGGAGGTGAAAAGAGGAAAATTCAAGTATATCTCTATCGTTTGATAAAGAGAGATAGAGTATAGGCGACAGGGTCAAACAGGCGGGTTTTGCCGTCAGGGCGGGAATGATGGGGCAGGAGGAAAAACAGGAGGACGCGGGCGGGATTTCCGCCTCATCTTCTATGGAAGATATCATAGCCTCAGAGTCTTCCCAGTCTCTGATGCGTTCGTTGGTCGGGAATATTGGCGATGTTGGCGATTTCTATTTTCCCCCGGATGTTGTCGGCGGAGTATGCCCCCGCGTTGTTGGCGAAGAAGAAACTATTGTGTGGAATGCGGCTGCCGAGGCTTGCGATAGTGAGCGCGTTCATATTGTGTGGCAGGCGGTTGGGCAGAGCATCTGGTATCTTGCGGTTAGGTCGTCGGATCTTGCTTCTCATACGAGATCATGGTGTCCATTGGCGGCTTTATTGCCAACAAAAGAAGACATAGCCAATTTGCCCGTGTGCTATACTTATTTCGGCGACGAGTTGGCGGTTCTGATGGTTGTTGGTGCGGAAGAACTCCATATTTTTCGGGGTACGGCGCCCGTTATCCGGGCAAAATCCGAACGTGTTGTGCGCGAACATGGGGAAAGGGCACATGTCGTCAATATTGACCCCTTCCGCATTGGGCAAATGACGCCTGTGCCGTGGTATTCTGTTTCGCTTTTCGAGGATCGTGCGCGTCGTGTATTAGCGACGGCCTCAATTTTTATATCCCTGTCGGTTGTTGGCTTAGCTTTTGTTGTATGGCTTTTGGCTAGTCTCGCAATGATTTCTTCACGACATGACCTCGCCTCGATTAATGAGCGCACCCAGAAAAAGGTTGTCGCGCTTATGCAAAATGCACAAAACATGCGCGCAAGCCCCTTACGTGAGCAGATAGAGAATTTTCTGAAAGTTAATGAGGGATTGCTATCACTTAACGGCTTTTTGACGGTTTATAATGTTAAAGAAAAAGTAGTTCGGTGGAAGGCCCTCGTTCCCCCGAGCGCCACAGCCGATCGTATCACTGCTATGGGCGGGAAAAGCATAGAAACAACCAATAAAGGAACCATTATCGGTAACGATGCTCAGATAGAATATGAAGCAATAAGGGAAAAACGATAATGATTCGTCTTGATCCAAAGCTTCTGATGAGGTTCGTTTCTCCTCGCATAGTATCGAAAGCGTTGAGCACGCTTGACCGGTCTTTGGCAATTGTCATCAGTGCCAGCTGGACGGCCGCTTTTGTGATGATAATCTTGGCTGTTCTTGCTGTAAGGAGTGCCGTTAATTCCCAAAGGGAAGCAGCCGAGGCGGGCGCCATTGAGCCCGATTTGCCAGTAATAACAAGCATCCCCATTTCTCAACGCGAAGTTCAAGGCATTGTTGACCGTCTTCAACGTCAATTTCCCGATATTCATTTTGATGCCAGGCAGAAGCAAACGCTTATCGTCAGAAGCGACGATGGGCTAAAATTCCACCAATGGATTACGGCACTTAGTTACATAGATACTATGGCCCCCCAGTATCGTTGGACATTGCGAGATTTTTGTACAGGTTCTTGTGGAAGCGGACAGGGAATCATG
>JBAZLX010000051.1:0-11532 GCA_041650075.1 Bdellovibrionales bacterium
TGGAAGGGCGAAAGCCTGAAGGGCAAAAAACTTCTGATTATCGCCGAACAGGGTTTTGGCGACGTCATCCATTTCTGCCGTTACCAGAAATTTTTGCCCAAGGGCGATTTGGTCTGGGCAGTTCCGAAAAATCTGGTTCGGCTTTTATCGGGCGTTTTGCGCGGCGTTGTCGTGGATGAAAAGGGTTCTATTCCTCCGTGCGACTATTACCTGCCGATGCTTTCCCTGCCCTTTGCGACAGGCAAAGGCTTCGTTTCCGCCGCAAAGCCTTATCTTAAGGCGCCCAAAAAACCCGCGCTGCCCAAAGGAAAACACGGGCTTAAGATCGGGCTTGTGTGGTCGGGATCGGCCACCCATTTGCGCGATCATGAGCGTTCGATACCTTTCAAGCGTTTCGAACCCCTGTTGAAGGAAATCGTCGCCGATTTTTACGCGCCCTTCACGGGGTCGGCTTTAGAAGATATTGACGGCGCTCCGGTCTTGCGGCTCGACACTCTTATATCGGATTTTGCCGATACCGCCGCCCTTTTGAAGCAACTGGATTGCCTTGTCACCGTCGATACCGCCGCCGCGCATTTGGCGGGCGCTTTGGGCGTCAAGACGTTCCTGCTTCTGCCGGTTTGTCCCGATTGGCGCTGGGGCGTCAAAGGAGAAACCACGGACGTATATCCGTCGCTTACGCTTTTGCGGCAGGAAGCCTATGGCGACTGGAGCGGCGTCATAAACCGGCTGATTAAGAAAATCAGTCGCGGATGACGGGTTTGACCTTGCGGCGGGATTTTTCGGTTTTAAAGCAACGTTCCAAATCCTTTGCAATTTCATCGCTGACGAACGGCCTGACATCGCCGCCCAGGCTTGCAATTTCTTTGACCATGCTTGAGGAAATAAATTGCGTGCCTTCGGTCGCCGACATGTAAATGGTTTCGATATCGGGGTTAATGCGGTAGTTCATCGCCGACATCTGGATTTCGTATTCGAAATCCGACACGGCGCGCAAACCGCGCACAATGACCGAAGCGCCGATTTTCGTCGCAAAGTTCATGAGCAGGCAATCGAAGGGCATCACGACGATATTTTTGCCGTTCTTGAGAGCATCGGTTTCGCGCTTAACCATCTTCACGCGCGTTTCCGTGTCGAAAAGAGGGCCTTTGCCGGAATTCCGCGCCACGCCGATCACAAGATAATCAACGAGACGAACCGCGCGCTGGATGATTTCCAAGTGTCCGCGCGTGATAGGATCGAAAGTTCCGGGATAAAGACCGATGCGTTCTTTTATTTTTTTGGCCATGAAAAACCTGCGCGGAAGCGGGGTTGGGGAATCGCGGGTTTTATATCATGTTTTGCGGATTTTAACTCTGTTTTATTGGCTTATACACTCTCGCTTATGCCTCCTCGACTGAGGGCAGCACAAACGGTGCCACTTCGCATTGCTAACGAGTCCTATGTTTCAAAAAGAGCCGCGTTTTACGCAGAGAGTATTCGAAACACCCCGTTAACCAGACATCTTCTCCGTCTCTTCAGTTCTTCGTCAGGTCATTTCTTATCCCTTTCTCTCCCCGCCTCCTCACGCCCACCATGGGCGTAACGAAAACCTATATAATCCTGGAGATACGGATTGTCAAGGGATTTTTCTTGTTTATTTTGTTTGAGAAAGGTATTCTCCCAATGAATGGGATAGAAAAGCCTTGCGGCACAAGATGTTATATCTTCTGCGCAGATTTTTCCGTTAAATGTGGTTAATGGGGCGGAGGAGCTATTTTTTACTGGCCCCCAACCGACAAAAGATGCGCGGTTGCGCTAGTCACGCCGGAGGAATAAAGTCATTTCACATTATTCGAGGACGTTTTTTTAAAGACTTTTGAAAGGGTGCCCCATGCGTGAACATGGCAGCGAGCTTGTCGATCCATATTACAACAGCCAATACAGAAGGATTCACGAGAAGCGCAAGTATGGCGATTCAGGCATCGAGTTTTTGCCCGAAGCCGTTTTGTACTTTTTGAACGGCGTCGCGACAGGCCATATCCGCATCGAGAAAGATCGCCCCGTAACAATTATTGATTACGGATGCGGCCAAAGCGCCATGGGAAAAGGGCTTGAGGTCGTTTTATCCCCTGTCGTCGCCGCCGTGCAGTCCGGCGAAGTCGTGGAAGCGGACATATACGGACTATACAGCCTTACGGCAAATAATCTGTGCGACGTGATGAAAAATACATATTTCCTCTCGCACATGCCGCCTTCGTGCTTCGGCACGATTGAGGTCACCCGTTACGATCCGGCCATTCAGAAATATAGCGCAACGCCGGAAGGTCCCTATGATTATGTCGTTTGCACGGACGTTGTCGAACATCTGCCGGAAAAGAAACGCGATGAGTATAAAAAAACTGTTTTGCGGGCGAATATTGAAAAAATAGACGCTCTGTCGAACGCGCTTTACATCAACGCGTCGTGCAGGGACGCCGTGAATGCTCTGCCGAACGGTTCGAGCGCGCACTGCACGATAAAATCCGCGTTAGAATGGAAGACCTGTTTTTCGAATAATTTTGTTGCTTCTCTGTCGCCCGTTTTGAGCCGCGATTTGACGTCGTGTTCGTTCACCAAGGGAAAAGTGCTGCCCCTTACGAAAGATCTTGCTTACAAGTTTATTGATCTTTTCGGCGCGATTGATTTGATCCCCTATCCGCCGCAGGAAGACATGCCGTCCATCGAGAAGCTTCAGAGGCTGTCGTTTTTGCAAAACAGCAAGCAACAAGTTATTGCGGATAACATTTTGTATTGGAAGCAGTGCGACCCCACGGCCTCAACGCGGCCTGAGTTTGGCCGGTTGGTAGAGGCGTTGCAGAAGACGATGTAAATAATAAAGGACGCTAATCCCCGCCGAAGCCTGCCCTCGCGAAGGCGGGGGCGGGGATGCAGCCAAAAGGATAGAAGAAACCAAATGGGATGCCCGCCTTCGCGGGCATGACGGTGGGATTTGAGTTGAAAGATGCTCCCTCACCGGCAAAAACCTAGGGTTCGCTTTCTCTTCCCCAAGGAAAGAGGGAAAGAAAGAAACCAAATTGGATGCCCGCCGAAGCCTGCCCTCGCGAAGGCGGGGGCGGGCATGACGGTGGCAAGGAAGGCGCGCGGCTTCCGGAATGACTGTGGTTTATTTTGGTACGACCTCCTCTCCCCCATAAATGGCGGAGAGGGAAAATAGAAATCAAAGGGGTGCGGGAGAGGTATTTCCGTTATTGAGGGAAGGATTTCTTGGAGCGCGAAGATCGAACTTGTCGGCATAGGGAGAGGCGAGAAGTTTTTCTCTCATTTCTTCAGCTGTCTTGATAAGATATTGGCAATTTGGATTGTTTGCATAAAGCGGATTGTTTTCAGCCAAATAACGTTCGCGGCGAAGGATCCAATGAACGGCCGCGTTGACGGCCTGAAAGGCCGGAATTTTTAGATCGTTTTCGGCAGGCAAATCGGAAGCAATAGCAACAAAGAGCTTCATAAGACGGGCCATGCGCGGTTTTGTATCGAGTATCTTTTGCGCAACGTCCGTGTATACCTTTTCTAAGTGCCTGCCTTCTTCGTTATCTTCGTATTGAAACCTGATAAACTTTGCCTTTCCTTCGTCCCATCCGCCCACAATCGCATCCTTCATATAAAGAAAAAATTCGTCTTTTGTAACGGCATACACTGATTGGCAGCATTCGACGCAATCCAGTAAATCGCCGTTCATAAACTGATTTCCCCAATATGAAAGCTGTCCGCTTGGCACGGCGTAACCTAGCTCCCAATCCTTCGCCATATAATACGGCGGCGCAAAGTGGCCTTTGTACTTTTCAAATATGGGCGTGCCATTAAACGGCGAGAGGGAATACCCTTGGAATTCTCGCCGAAACCCGTAGGCATTTTCGTTTAACAAGCTTGTGTATTTGAGTTTATAAACATCGGCCGTCATGCCCGGATGATGTATCTGGTTTATGCCTATCGCAAGACGCTTAGCCCAATCCTTTCCAGAAATTCTTTCGAGAAAGAGATGATAGTTTTTCAATATTGCGTCGTATTCGCCCTGCGTGACAAGGCGTCCTGCGATGCGCCTGCCCATAAAATCGCCGTCATTTTCGGCCCCTAGAGCGTCCATGGATACGCCAATAAAAATATCAAGCTTCGGATTCTTTGTGAGCAACTTCTCGACATAAGCCAGATGACGTTCCATGTTTTCGGCTGTCCGGAACGAAAGCGCGTCGAAGAAATGAATCATTTTCAACGATTTTGTCAGATCAATCATGGACAGGAATTCTTCCAGACGTACTATCCCCTGCCCCTGCGTAGGATTGGGATTTAGGATATGCAAGTAAGGAGGATTTTCGTCTGGATCCCAGCCTATCCTCGCGTACATTTTTCTGACATCTCTTGCCATATCATTGACTTGTTTTGCGATCTCAGCAGGACTTTCCGCATCGCGCGTTCGGGGACAAACCAAGGAATTCGCAACCGCGCAAAAATCGCACCCGTTAACGCAACCGCTGTGCGGAAGAATAACGTTAATTGTGCTGGTGGACACATCATAAAAAACCGGTACGGGAAGATCGCCGCCTGTTTTGACGTGATCGTTTTTTGACGATGACAGGAAAAATGGCGCGTTCTCGGGAACGGAAGCGATCAGATTCCCCTTCGCATCGCGTTGGAACACGTCGTTTTTCGTCAAGTGCCCTAACCATTCGGCAAGTTCTCTTCCGCCGCCGAGATTGATGATATCGGCTCCGGCCGCAAATAAGTCCGCCTCCTCTTCAGGCGAATGAACGGATAATCCAGGACCGCCTACTATGCAAACGACGCGGCCGTCGGAAATTTTCCGCGTAAAGTCCAAATATTCCATAACGTCGAGAGATTGCTGTCCCCCCCACGCGGAAAAACTTAGAATAAGACCTCGTCCTTCTTGTTGCGCTTTAACGACTTGTTCGCGGATTTTTTCCTTCGTTCGCGCAACAATATAGCTGTGCGTCCCGCGAACGATATCAGGAGGAAAAGGATCAACTTCGACGAAACGATCAGCCTCAGGAAGGGATTGCGTTGATTGGAATACCCCTTCTTCGAGAGTACGTGAGCCCAAATACACCGTGTTCGATCTTAAGCGGCCATGAAAGGATTCGTCCTCATGCTCCGGCGTTACGGAAAGAGCCATGAAGCGCCAGCGTTTTTCGGGCATGATGTTTGACGGCAATGCACTGATCATAAAAAGCCTTTAAACAATCGCTTTAACTATGACCGGCATTATGGGCGGCTTAAATAGTTGCAACAAGCGCGGCGCACAGGATTGGGCGGTTTTTGGCTCCCCGGTTAACCATATGAGATGGGTTTAGTGAGGAAATTCAAATGACCCCTCACCCACGTTACGTTCTTGCCGATCTCCCCCTCCCTCGCGTTATCACTACTGTCATTTTTGTAACAAACGCTGTTTCGCGCCCCGCGAATGGAGAGGAAAAAGGAGGAGGAAAACAAATGGGATTCCGGATAAAATCGCATTTTGCATATTTGCAAAAAGCGATTTTTCCGGAATGACAAAACAATAAAAAATTATTCGCTGACTGGGGTTGGCGTTTCGGGTTCTGCGCCGTCATCCGCCGTTTCGCCGTTGCCGTTATCGCCGGATTGGTCGTCTACGGCCGCGACCGAGACTACTTTTTCGGTTTCTTCGACACGGAAGACCGTCACGCCCTGCGTGCGGCGACCCGCGATACGGATGTCCTTGACCGGCGAGCGGATAATCTGCCCGCCGTCCGAGACCAGCATAATTTCTTGCCCTTCCTTGACAGGGAAAGTCGCCACGATCAGCCCGTTGCGTTCGGACATGAACATGTTCCATATCCCCTGCCCGCCGCGTCCCGAAATGCGGTATTCGTAAGCCGACGTGCGTTTGCCGAAGCCGCGTTCGGAAACGGTAAGAAGGAATTCTTCCTGCCTTTCCATATCGGCATAGCGTTCGGGCGAGAGCGTCAGGGTCGTCGTCGTTTCTTCGTCGTCTCCGCCTGAAGGAACGGCATCTTCAGCTTCGTCAGCCGTCCGCCGCGCCGCGTTGGCCTGGCGCAGATAGGCCGCGCGTTCGTCTGCCGTCGCTTCGACATGCCGCAAAATTGACATCGAAATCAAGCTGTCGCCTTCGGCCAATTTGATGCCGCGCACGCCCACCGAATTGCGTCCCGTGAAAACGCGGACCTGATCAACCGCAAAACGTATCGCCTTGCCCATTTTGGTCGCAAGCAGGATGTCATCGGCTTCCGTGCAGGTGTTGACGGAAATCATGTGGTCGCCTTCTTCGAGCTTCATCGCGATGATGCCCGACGGGCGCACGTTGCAGAAATCCGACAACTGATTGCGGCGCACCGTTCCGCTGGTCGTCGCAAAGACGACGTTGAGCTTGTCCCACGTCGTTTCGTCTTCGGGCAAATGAAGGACGGTCGTGATATTTTCGCCTTGCTCCAGCGGGAGCAAATTAACAAGCGCTTTGCCGCGCGATTGGGGATTGCCAAGCGGCAGTTTATACACTTTGAGCTTGTAGACCCGGCCTAGCGTCGAGAAAAACAGCATTGGTGTGTGCGTGCTCGCTATAAAGATGTCGTAAACGAAATCTTCGTCCTTCGTCGCCATGCCCACGCGCCCTTTGCCGCCGCGCCGTTGCGCGCGATACGTCGAGAGAGGCACGCGCTTGACGTAGCCTTCGCGGCTGACCGTCACCACCATTTCTTCGCGCTGGATGAGGTCTTCGATGTCGGCTTCGAATTCCACAGGCTCGATGCTCGTCTTGCGCGGCGTGGAGAATTTCAGCTTAATCGCCGCAAGTTCGTCCGACATGATTTGGAATATGCGCTCGCGCTTCGCCAGAATATCGAGAAAATCGGCTATCTGCGCCACAACTTCGCGCAGGTCGTTGCCGATCTTGTCGCGCTCCAGCCCCGTCAGGCGGTGCAGACGTAAATCCAGAATGGCTTTGGCCTGAATCTCGCTCAGTTTGTAGGTTGGATTGGAGGCATTGGCGTCGAACGCTTCGTCTACAAGCGAGATTAACGGCGCGACATCGCCCACAGGCCAAGCCTTGGCCATGAGTTCCGCCTTGGCAACAGCCGGATCGTTCGCTTTACGGATGAGCGCGATAATTTCGTCAATATTCGCAACCGCCACGGCAAGGCCGAGCAATATGTGGGCATGGGCGCGCGCTTGCTTGAGTTCATATTCGGTGCGGCGCGTGATGACCTTTTCGCGGAAGTCTATGAACGCCTTCAAAACATCCCTGAGGTTCATCAGCAGAGGACGCCCGTTGTTGAGCGCCAGCATGTTGACCGCAAAGTTCGATTGCAGCGGCGTGTGCGCGAAAAGCTGGTTCAAGACCACCTCGGCCATCGCGTCGCGCTTAAGCTCAACCACCACGCGGACGCCGTCGCGGTCGGATTCGTCGCGAAGCTCGGAAATGCCTTCGATGATTTTCTCATGCACGCATTCGGCGATGCGCTTGATGAGGGCTTCTTTGTTCAGCTGGAACGGAATTTCCGTAAAGACTATCGCCTGGCGGTCTTTCCTGATCTCTTCGATCAGGTGGCGCGCGCGCATAACGATGCTGCCGCGTCCCGTGTGCATCGCGGCGCGGCATCCGGACGCGCCGAGGATAATCGCACCCGTCGGAAAATCGGGGCCAGGGATGATTTCGAGCAGTTCGTCTACGGAGATGTCGGGATTTTTGATCATCGCCATCGTCGCGTCGCAGACTTCGCCCAAGTTGTGCGGCGGGATATTCGTCGCCATGCCGACTGCGATGCCGCCGCCGCCGTTCACCAGCAGATTGGGAAAACGCGAGGGAAGAACGTCCGGTTCTTGCAGAGATTCATCGTAGTTGGGGTGGAAATCCACCGTTTCCTTGTCAATATCGTCGAGCATCGTCTCGGCAGCTTTATCGAGCCTCGCTTCGGTGTAACGCATCGCCGCCGCGCTGTCGCCGTCCATCGAGCCGAAGTTGCCTTGCCCGTCTATCAACGGCAGGCGCATCGAAAAATCCTGCGCCATCCGAACCATCGCGTCATAAATCGCGGCGTCGCCGTGCGGGTGATATTTACCCATCACGTCGCCCACGATACGCGCCGATTTGCGGTAAGGCTTGGTGCTGTCGTAGCCGCCTTCCTTCATCGCAAAGAGGATGCGGCGGTGCACCGGCTTCAGCCCGTCGCGCACATCGGGCAGCGCGCGCGACACGATCACGCTCATCGCATAGGCGAGATACGATTGCCTCATCTCATCTTCGACGGTGATCACCTTGATGTCGGAAGGAGGCGCAGGAGGCAATGGGGCGGCGTCATCAGTCACTGGAATACCTGTAAATTTTGGAGAATCATGGGGTCAAAAATTGACTGTTATTTCTAGCATTTAGCCCGTCCGCGACCAAGCGAAAAATTGGCGAAAAGGCTATGATTTTCATGGGGTTATGAGGTGTTTTTTATGAAAAGCGCGCTTTGCAGCCCGACCTTATGCGGAGAGAAGACGGCCGGCGCGGATTTCGACCGTGCGGCTCATGCGACGGGCGAGGTCGTAGTTATGCGTTGCCATCAAAAGTGCGAGCTTTTGCGAGGCTACAAGCTCTTGCAGCATGGCGAACACATTGTCTGCTGTATCGGGATCGAGGTTGCCCGTTGGTTCGTCGGCGATAAGAAGCTGGGGTTTATTTGCCAATGCGCGGGCGATGGCGACGCGCTGCTGTTCTCCGCCAGACAATTTGCCGGGGCGGTTTTGGGCGCGATCGGCGAGGCCTACCGCATCGAGCAGCTCGCGCGCGCGGATTTCAGCTTTTTTACGGGAAACGCCTGCGATCATTTGCGGCAGGACGATGTTTTCGAGCGCTGAAAATTCCGGCAGCAGATGATGGAACTGGTAGACGAAACCTATCGCGCGGCGACGCAAGGCCGTGCGGCCTTTGTCGTCGAGCAAGGTGGCGTCATGCCCACCGATAATGATTTGGCCGTCATCGGGTTTTTCAAGAAGCCCTGCGCTGTGAAGCAGCGTTGATTTACCGGAACCTGAGGGGCCGATGAGGGCGACCGTTTCTCCGGCATTTATAGCAAGCGAGCAGCCGCGAAGGACGTGCAGGGGTTCTCCGGCTTGCTCGAAGGTGCGCGTGACGTTGCGAAGCTCAAGGATAGGTTCATTCATAGCGCAGAGCCTCTACCGGATCGAGTTTCGCCGCGCGCCACGCCGGATACAGCGTCGCAAGGAAAGAAAGAGCCAGAGCCATGACAACGATGCGGATAACGTCCCCGCCGTCTACAACCGAGGGCATATGGGTCAGGAAATAAACGTCCGGCGCGAACGGGTCGGTGCGCGTGAGAACTTGGACAAGCTGGCGTAAGCCCTCGATATGGCTCGCGATAAAGAGGCCAAGACCTAAGCCCGCTGACGTTCCGACGATGCCGATAAACGAGCCGTTGAGAAAGAAAATCTTCATAATCATGCTGCGCGAGGCTCCCATCGTGCGCAGGATGGCGATGTCCCTGCCCTTATCCTTCACAAGCATGATGAGGCTCGAAATAATATTGAAGGCCGCGACAAGGATGATCAGAGTCAAAATCAGGAACATCACGTTGCGTTCGACCTGAAGCGCGGTAAAGAAGCTTGCGTTGCTTTGCTGCCAGTCCAGAAGGCGCAAAGGCTGCTGCTGGGTCGGCCCTATCGCCGCGACGACATCGGCGCGCGCGGACTTAATGTTTTGCGGGTCTTCGACGAACATTTCGATGGCCGTCACACCTTCGCCGGTACTGAAGAATATTTGCGCGGCTTCGATGGGCATAAAGACGAAGCTGTTGTCGTATTCAAACATGCCGACGTCGAAAATAGCGCCTATTGTGTAGCCTCTAAGGCGCGGGGCGGCGCCGAATAGCGTACTTTTGCTGACGGGGGAAATCAGCGTCAATGTGTCGCCGACGCTCAGATCGAGCCTTTGCGCCATGCGAACGCCTATCGCTATCGTATTGCCGCCAAAGGAGTCCAGCGATCCCGCCTTGATATGATCGGCGATGGTGGGGCGGCTGCGGATAGCCTGTGCCGACAGGCCGCGCACGTAAGCGCCCGACGCCGCGCCGTCGTGCGTGATGAGGGCTTGCGCTTCGACCGTGGGCGTTGCGTCTTTGACGGATGGAACTGTGGCGATGCGGTCAAGAAGCGGCTTATAGTCGCTGATAGGCCCTTGCATGGCATAAACGTTCATATGCCCGTTGAGGCCGATGACGCGCTGAAATAGCTCTTGCCGGAAACCGTTCATCACCGACATGACCACGATCAGCGTTGCCACGCCAAGAGCGATGCCGATGAGCGAAAACCACGTAATGACGGAAATGAATCCTTCCTGCCGTTTTGACCGAAGGTAGCGCATCGCCACGAAGCATTCGAAGGGAGAGAACATCAGCGATCCTTTTGCATGATAGGCAAAAACCAAATGGGATGCCCGCCTTCGCGGGCATGACGATGGTTATTGCGGCAACGCTGCCACCTCACCCGCCGCCGCAAAGCGGCGGCACCTTCTCCCACTAAAGGCGGAGAGGGAAAAAGACAGGAATGACGAGGCGTTTTAAACATCAGTACGCCCGTGCGAAGATTACGTCTTGGGTAGCCGGAGCGCCGGTGAGGACGCATGTGCCGGATTTTCCGTCCTGATCGAGAGGGATGCAGCGGATGGTGACGCCTAGCTCTTCGAGCGAGGCGAGCGATTTTAGATCGCCCGACCATTTGGCGCGGACAAAGCCTGCGGTACTTGTAAAAGTATTATCGGCTTTAAAATACGCGTCGAATTCGGCGCGGGTTTTGATGTTCGTGACGGTGCGCGACTTCATGAACGCGCTGGCGCGGTCGAACATGCCTTGCTGGATGTCTTTGAGTTCCTGGGCGACGCCGCCGATAAATTCGGCGCGCGCGGCAAAGCGTTTGCCTTTATCCAACTGGTCGCGGCGCATGATGCAGACTTTGCCGCCTTCGACATCGCGGGGGCCGATTTCGAGAATGAGAGGCGCGCCTTTTTTGACCCAGTCCCATTTTTTGTCGGCTCCGGAAATATCGCGGGCATCTATTTTGACGCGGACGCTTTCGCCTGCATATGTTTGCGCCGCCAGTTCCGCTTTTAAGCTTTCGCAATACGCAAGGACGGAATCCTTATCGCTGTCGGAACGCAGCACGGGAAGGATGACGACGTGCCACGGCGCAATGCGCGGCGGCGTGCAAAGGCCGTTATCGTCGCCGTGCGCCATGACCAAAGCGCCAAGAAGGCGCGTCGAGACGCCCCACGATGTCGTGTGCGCGAATTCGAGATTGCCTTCGCGGTTTTGGAACTGGATGTTGAGCGATTTGGAGAAATTTTGCCCTAAATAATGCGATGTGCCCGCCTGTAACGCGCGGCCATCCTGCATCATCGCTTCGATTGTGAACGTGTTGACGGCTCCGGGGAAACGCTCGTTTTCGGTCTTTTCGCCCATAATGACGGGAAGCGCCAAGACTTCTTCCGCAAATTGGCGATAGACATCG
>JBAZLX010000052.1:0-11349 GCA_041650075.1 Bdellovibrionales bacterium
AGGCCAAGAGCGCGCATGTTGTTCTTTTGGTGCATCCGGCCTTGGCAGAATATTTGAGGTTGGCCAATCTTGCCGACGAGATTTTATGCGAAGCGCCGACGGAGCAAGGCGATTTTGATTATCAAGCGTCGCTTTTCGATATTCCGTATCTGCTTAAAATAAATATCGGGACGATCCCTCATTCCATTTATCTGCCGACGCCGCAAATTGATGAGGACATAACGCTGCCCGATGACGGACGCCCCAAAATAGGCGTCGTATGGGCAGGAAAAAAAGACTACGGCGATGACAGACGCAGAAGCCTTTCTCTTGCGACATTTGCCGACCTTTTCAACGAAAAGGGCGCTTTATTTTTCAATCTGACGCGCGAAACGAAGCCCGACGACGACGATATTCTGGCAACCCGTTCCGTCGGCAATCTTTCTTCAAAGCTTACCGATTTCTACGCAACGGCGCAGTTTATTGCCCAGCTTGATCTTGTCATTACCTGCGATACGGCAGTCGCTCATCTGGCGGGCGGCATGGGCAAAAGGGTCTGGATTTTGTTGCCGTTTTCTCCCGATTGGCGGTGGCTTCTGGCGCGCGAAGACAGTCCTTGGTATCCGTCGGCGCGTCTGTTTCGCCAAAAGAAAAAGGCGGACTGGGCTGGGGTCGTTACGCGCGTTCGCACTGAATTGGCAGTATTTGTCAAAGACAAAATCCTCTAAAGACATTTTTATGTGACTCGGCTATGACTTCTTCGTTTACCCTTCGAAGGAGGCCTATCATTTCTATTTTCCCCGAAAACGATTGTGAGATTATCGGCTCTGCCGCCGTTCCTGATTATGTCGAAAAACCTTACTGGTGGGCTTATGTTCGCCCCTGGGCTATCAAGTTTTGGGAACGCGAGTGGCTTATCAACCTTATTTTGTGGTTTCATTATAAGAAGCTGCGCGATGCGGCCTTGGCCGCTTTCGGCAACAAGCTTCCGGGCAGCACGCTTCAGTTGTCGTGCGCTTATGGCGCTTTGACCCCGCGTATGTACGAAAAAATTGCGGCGTCAGGCGGAAATCTGGACGTTTGCGACGTTGTGCGCGCCCAGTTGCAAAACCTGAATCGCAAATTGCCGAAGCCCAACAGGGTTCGGCTTCTGAACATGGACGCGACGGCGCTTTATCTCCCCAACGCAACGTATGATCGCGTTTTGATGTTCTTTTTGCCCCACGAGCTGCCGCGCGAGTTCCGCGAAAAGGCTTTCGACGAAGCTTTCCGCGTTGTGAAACCCGGCGGCACGATTTTGACCGTCGAGTTTTCGCAGCCCAAATGGTGGCATCCCCTGCGCTATATTTATCTGCCGTTTTTGGCGTTTCTGGAGCCGTTTGCCCCCGACATCTGGAAACACGACGACGTGACTGCATGGCTGCCCAAACGCTTTGCCGATCGCATCGTAAGCAGGCAGAAAATTTTCGGCGACTATTATCAAGTTTTAATGTTTAGGGCGTGATGAAACAAGGCTCCTTCGCTTTTGCGGATAAAAACGAGACAGAGCTCAAGCTGCCTTTTGCCGACTATGCTTATCCGGCAAAAGAGTGGAATGGGCTCGTTCTTGTCGGCGAAGCGCCCGGCGCGGAAGAAGCGAGGCTAGGCAAGCCTTTTGTCGGACGCAGCGGGCAGTTGCTGGACAAAATGTTGGGACTGGCGGGCATTAAGCGCGAGGAAACGTTGATCGCCAATGTTTTTCGTTTTCAACCGCCCGGCAATAAAATTGATTATTTTTTCTCTTCCGCGCGCGCGGCGAAAACGGGAGGCTATGGTGTTGCCGAAAATTACGGAAAATTCGGCAGCGGATTGTGCCGTTCTTTGTACGCCACGGAAATTGACCATTTGCGCGATACTTTGGCGCATCAAAAACCTAATGTCGTCGTCGCCCTTGGGCGGACGCCTTTTTGGGCGCTGACGGGCGAAAACGGACTTTTGGAAAAGGTCGGAAACGCCCTGCCCTGCCGGCTTTCGCCTTCGGTCGAGGTTATCCCGACCTATCATCCGAGCTTTATTTTAAGGGGTAATTGGAAACTTCAAGACGCCTGGCTAGGGCATTTGGAAGCGGCTCGCAAGAGATTGAAAAGATAAACCTTATTTTCCGCTTGCCGAAAACGCGGCAACCCCCTAAAACCCTGCAACTCAAGAACCTTCTTTGCGATTTTGAAGGTTGAGGCGAAAAACGCGGTTTTCGAGAACCGCAACGCAAGCGTACTTAAAGGTACGTGCGTAGCGGAAAGCGCAGAAAAGCGCGTTTTGCAGCCCAACCGGCAAAATCGCGGATTGAGATAGGGCGCATAGCTCAGCGGGAGAGCACTACCTTGACATGGTAGGGGTCACAGGTTCAATCCCTGTTGCGCCCACCACTTTTTCAGGCGAAGCCTGAAAAAGTGCCATAACTGAATGATTTCGATGTTTTTGATCCTCAAAAAATATTTGTCCTCCACTCGATTCCAATTGGATCTTATCGGCATCCTGCTTGTGGCCATGTTGGCATGGTTCGCATGGTCCGCGGCGCATCCCTTAACTTGGTATTCTCTCTTTCCGTTACTGTGTTTCGGATACGCCGGGTACCGCATCGTCTTTGAATTGACTTTTAACCGCAAGAATGTGCCCAGCCTGGCAACAGGATACAAAGGACGCAGAAAGATCGCCGAGATATTGCGGCGCGATGCCGATCAGCGCGGCAAAGAGGTATACACCGTCGTTGACCTTGGCTCAGGGCGCGGTGAGCTGGCGCGGCGCATCGCCAAAAATATTCCAAACGCCAAAGTCATCGGAATTGAATTGGCGCGCATTCCGTTTTTACAGGCTTCATTTATCCAAAAATGGTTGGGGCCGAAAAACGTGTCTTACCTGTGTTGCGATTTCTGGCCTTACGATTGCTCAAACGTAGATGCGGTCGTTTTTTATCTGACTCCGCGGCTTGCGGAACAGGTGGGCGAAAAACTGCGGCGCGAATTGAAACCGAGAAGCATCATTATTTCGCATACCTTTCCCCTTTCGGGATCATGGTCGCCCGTCGAGGTGTTGACCTATCGCTCGCCTTTCAAAGAAACGATTTACGTCTATAGGCAGGAATAATTCCTGACTTAAATCTTCTTCATCTTTTTCAGATGCGCTTCGAGCTTGACCGTAAACTCTTTTGGCGCGTCAACGAGCGGCGAGCGCACGCGGCCGCCCAAGCCCGTCCCCATAATATCGAGCGCCGCCTTAATGGGCGCGGGGCTGGGAACGCCAAAAAGCATCCTTTGAAGCTCGATGATCGAGAATTGTATTCTGCGGGCTTCGTCAATATTTCCTTTGCGGAAAGCTTCGATCATTTCCTTAATCTCCGCCCCTACGATATGCGCCGTCGCCGAAATCGCGCCGTCCGCGCCAAGGCAAAGGTTCACGAAGATATTGTCGTCCTCGCCCGTCAATACGGCAAAGGGACGCCTGATCTCCACACGGGCGCGGCGCGCAAGATCCGTCGTCAGCAAAAGGCTGTTCGGGCAGTCCTTGATGCCGACAATGTTTTTTGTGGCATTAGCCAGCTTGATAAGCGTGCTGACCTCGATCGAAACGCCCGTCCGTCCGGGATGATTGTAAAGAATGATCGGCAGATTGGTGTTCTGCGCGACCGTCAGAAAGTGATTGTACAAACCGTCCTGATTGGGGCGGATGTAATAAGGAGAAACGACAAGCACGCCCTCAGCGCCTTCTTTTTCCGAAAGGTTCGTGAGTTCGATGACGTCTTCGGTGCGCGACGAGCCGGTTCCCGCAATAACGGGCACGCGGCCTCTGGCGGCTTCGATGGTATAGGCGATGACGGTTTCTTTTTCATCATGAGAAAGGGACGAGGATTCGCCCGTCGTTCCGATAGCGACAAGGGAGTCCGCCTTCTGCACGTCAATGCAGTAGTCAACGAGCTTCGAGAGCTTCTTGACGTCAACGCTCAGCTTCTTGTCGTCCTTGAACGGCGTGACGACGGGAATGGATACTCCGGCGAGGTTGAGGTTGCTCATAGATTGATCCTTTCTGTCTTGGTGCAAATGTAAATTATAATATACGAATGAACATGTTAGGACGCCCTTGCCTGCGAGGCAAGACGCTTTTGGATGCGGCAAATTTTATGAAGCTTCGGCTTCTTCCTGCACACCGACGCGTATCGCTTCGATGGCTTCCTTCATATCCGCTTTCAGCTTTTCGGCATCCAGCTTCTTGGGCACGTTACGGAACGAGCTGAGGCCGAAGCTGCTGCGATCAATCGCGACTTCGGCGACGGTTTTAAACGAGATATGCGATATGTCTTCGGAAAACCCGTAAACCAGCGTCTGGTCGCACAACAGATTGATCAGGCGCGGAACGCCTCCCGTAAAATGATACACGGCCGCGCACGCCAGATCGTCGAATATATCGGACGCTCCGCCGACAAGACTTAAGCGATAGCGGATATAGGCCGCCGTTTCCGCCGGAGAAAGAGGATCAAGATGGCAATGTACCGTTATGCGCTGAACAAACTGGCGAAGCTTGGGGCGCTTCAGAACGTCCAGTAATTCGGGCTGACCAACAAGCACGATTTGCAACAACATATCGCGTTCGTTATTGATGTTCGAAAGCATGCGAATGTCTTCGAGCATCTTTGCCGATAAATTCTGCGCTTCGTCAACGACTAGAATTGTGCGCTTGCCCTTCGCGTATTGCGCGAGCAGAAATTCGACCAAAGCGTTGTAAAGGGTCGTTTCGTCCGAACCGAGCTCTTTTAGCTCAAAAGAAAAAGCGATCCAATCGAGCAAACGACCGACGGACTCGCTGGGATTCGTAATAACGCCGACAGTGACGTCTTTACCGACATCTTTCAGAAAACGGCGAACGATCGTCGTCTTGCCCGCGCCGACTTCCCCGGTAATGACGACAAACCCGGCTTGGGATACAACGCCGTATTCAAGAAGGGTAATAGCCCTGCGATGACGCTTGCTCGGATATACGGAATTTCCGTCCGGCAGAAGCGAGAAGGGCTTTCCTGATAAACCATAAAATTTCTCGTACATAGCCTCTCTCTTACTTGGGTCGGACGATAACCGCAAGCGGCCTATTAGTTTCAAACGGGATTTTCATACTAGAACTTGTTGAAAGAACGTCCTTTTTTCAAAAACGATAGTGCTTTCCCGTTGGGGGAAAAATCACTATAATACCGCACGCAAAAATAGAATAGACGAGGATACTATGAAAAAGGCTTTGATTTTCTTGGCGTTGCTGCTTTCTGCCGCCGTGCAACCGCGCATGGCCGCTTTGGCGGAGACTTCGCCTGCTATAGACCCCGCTTTCAGGATCATCGCCGGAGACGTTCTTCAAATATCCGTGTGGAAAGAGCCGGAGCTTAACCGCGAAGTCATCGTCCTTCCCGACGGCGACATTTCGTTTCCTTTGATCGGCACCATTAAGGTCAAAGGGTATACGCTGGAAGAGGCTCAGGCCGTCATCAAGAGCAAGCTCGAAGAATTTATTCCCGACGCAGCGGTAACAGTTATTGTCAAGACCCCTCTCGGACACGTCGTCAATGTTATAGGGCAAGTCAGCAAACCGGGTGAGGTCATCGTCAACCGCCGCATGACAACCGTTCAGGCGCTTAGCCAAGCCGGGGGTCTGACCCCTTACGCCGAAAAAGGCGGCATTTTTGTCATTCGCCACGGCGGGGAAAAAGACGTTTCCATTCCCGTTCCTTACGACGACATCGTTTCCGGAAAAAAGCTGGACAAAGATCTGATCCTTGAACCCGGTGACGTCATCGTTGTTCCAACAGCAACCCTGTTTTAATTTATGTCGTTTCCTCTGTCCCTTTTTATACGTCTTCTGATCGTTGCCCTTATCGCGACAGGAAGCCTTGTCGCGCCTAAAGCAGCAAAGGCAAATCTCATCACGAACGGCAACTGGACGCTGCAGGGCACCGTCAACCAAAGCGGAACATGGTCATCCAATCCTCTTATGTCCGTTAATGGCTCAGATTCTACGTGGGGATCCTCGACGGGAGCAGCTCTGTCTTTGAAGAGCACAACGCCTCTGTCCCAATTCAGTCTAGACGAAACGGTAGACGATAGCATATTCGACAAATCCTCTCTTGACACCGTCGATACGCACACATCCTCAAGTTACTCCACAAAAAACGAACGCTGGAATTTCAAGTTGGGGGGAAATCTGGACACCGACACAACTCGCACCAGCGAAGTGGCGACGATCGGGGCTCAGCCGACGATTTCGAAGCATTTAGGGTATTCTTTATCACCAAACGTTTCTTTTGCCCCTACTCAAGCCGATACGTTTTCTCTCGGCGGTTCTTTTTCGGCCTCGGAATACGATAGCGGCAATTATTCGGATTACAGAGTTTTCTCCATTTCACCATCCTATGGTCGCAAGTTCGATCTCTATAACTCCGGCAACATATCGTTTTCGGCCCGCGAATATCGAACAACTAATGACAACAAGACTAAAACCGAAAGCTTCAGCCCGAATGTCGGATGGACCACTATTTTTTCCGACCGTCTGGTCGGCAGCGCTTCCATAGGCGGACAAACCAGTCGCCAGTATAATTATGGGGTCATTACCGACGAGGGAAAGTGGAGTCTCGTCTTTTCCGGAAGCCTTTCATATTCGGGACAGCAGGGATCCTTCAGCCTGTCGGCAGCGCGTTCCCAGCAACCTTCCGGCGACGGCACCGACTCCTTGCAAACGTCCCTAACCGCGACGCAAAGTTATGCCATAAACCCGCGTCTTTCTCTCAATGGAGGAATCAGTTACATAACGGCAACGTATCCGACCACTCCGATCAACGGCTTGGATTCTCTTGTTAGCGGCAATTTGGGCGCTTCCTATAAAGTGACGGATTGGCTTGCTTTTACAGTTAGTTATAAATACCAGTATAAAACGCTTACAAACGACGCGGGGACAGCGGACGATCACAGCATCAGTTTTGGCCTGTCTCTTTCATCGGACGTCTGGTCTTTATCGGAGTGACTATAGGTAACCTCAAACTGTTTTTGTTGGATAATCAGGAAACGAAAAAATGGAAGAACTAAGCGTCTCTACCTGCCTTGCCATTCTGCGCCGATGGAAAATGATATTTTTGGCGGTCTGGTTTGTTTTGCTTGTTGGTTCTCTGACCTTCGCAATGCATTGGTCGAACTACCGGTCAACGGCCATGGTCGAAATCGAACAGCCGGAAGTATCCGCTGCTGCCACAAGCACCGTTAACGAGAGCCTGCTATCCGTTGCCGATAAACGCATCAGCATTATCCAACAGAAGGTTCTGTCAACGGCCTCTTTGGTCGAAATCATCACAAAATTCAATTTGTACGCCGACATGCGCAAAAGCGTCCCTATTGCCGATATTGCGGAAAAGATGCGTCCCAAAATCAATCTCGACCTCATCGCCAACGCAAGAACAGCGGGCGGGCGCTCGTCAACCATCGCTTTTACGTTAAGTTTCGACTACAAAGAGCCTCTTGCCGCGCAACAGGTTGTGGATGAACTTGTGACGCGCTTTCTCAACGAGGACATAAAAGAACGCCGTACGGAAGTTCAGCAAACATCGGCCTTTCTCGACGCCCAGCTGGAAGCTTTGGGCAAGTCTTTGTCAGAACAAGAAGCTAATCTTGCCGATTACCAAAAGAAACATGGCATTAGCCGCGCGGAAAATCTGGGTTTCAATCAGGGACTTGTTGTTTCGCTGACATTCAGCCTTCAAAACATGGATACCCAAATATCCACCGCTATGGGAAATTTAGCTTCGTTGCAAACGCAGCTTGCCGGCATTTCCCCCTATCTGGAGGGAAGCACGAGCGGCAAGGCATCGTCGGCTCCTTCGACTTTGGCGGCGTTGCAATCCGAATACTCGGCACTGACGGCACAATACGGCCCAGAACATCCGGATGTCGTCAGAGTCCGCAACCAAATCGAAGCGCTGCAGTCGCGAGCCGACGATACGTCTCTTAAACCCGAGCAAATAAAAACGCAGATCGCCGATACACGCGCCGATCTTGACAAGGCCAAAAAAACGTACGGCCCGGAGCATCCCGATGTCGTTACCCTTCAGGAAAAGCTAAAAAAACTGGAAGGTCAGATGAACTCGCAAAAACAAAGCCAGGCAAAAAACAGCTTTGGCATTGTTGCAAATGCCAATAACCCTGCGTACCTGCAGGTCGCGGCACAAATTCAGACCGCCAGCGAGCAGTATAAAGCTCTCGTGAAGAACAGAGCCGAGCTTCAGCAACAATTGGAGAGTTTCAATAAAGCGCTGAACGATAATCCGGAAGCCCAACAAGAATTGATGGCGCTGACGCGCGATTATGACAACGTCAAGAGCCGCTACAAGGAAATAAAGGAAAAAAAGCTGATTGCCGATATGAAGGAGCAGATGGAAAAAGAACGCATCGGGGAGCGCCTTTCCTTGATCAATCCTCCGCAATATCCGAGCCAAACGCAGCCGCGTCGTATCTTTCTCATTCTTGGAGGCATATGCGCTTCCATCATTGGCGGGCTTGTGAGCGTTGTCGCAGCCCAGATCGCCAGCCAAAGCATCATCAGTGCCCACTATCTGGAGGTTGTGGTCGGAGCCGCGCCCCTTGTATCCATTCCGCGCATATACACGCGAGAGGACGTTCATTATTCGCTGCACCGCCGGTTGTGGCGAGCTCTCTGCTCTTTGTTCAAGCTTGTCTTCGGACGGGCCTTTCCGCACTTATTCGGACGCCTTACGTCTTCCTTTAAACGCCTTGTTGCTCGCGATAAGAGCCAGCCCAAATAATCGGAGAATTCTCATGGATAGGCTCGAAAAAGCTCTCGAAAAATCTAGACAACAGCGTGCGGCGCTGGGGTTCGATTATACAGGCCAAAACAAGCTGGTGGCGGGAAGCTCGCCAGAGGCCGTTTTGTCGCCTTTTGATCCCAACGCAGTCAACGAAGATCTGATGGAACATAACCGCATCGTTGCTTTCCGCACGCGTTCTGCACAGGCTGATGTTTATCGCCAGCTTAGAACCAAAGTTCTGCAGATCATGAACGCATCCGGCTTTAGAGCTCTTGCCATTACAAGCCCGAACTCCGGCGACGGAAAGACGACGGTCGCGCTGAACTTGGGCATCAGCATTGCCCTCGATCTTAAACAGACCGTGATGCTGGTTGACCTCGACATACGCAAACCCAATCTGCACCAATATTTGGGTCTTTCGCCTCAGGCCGGATTGACGGATTATTTGCTTAAAGACAAACCGCTCAATGAATGTTTGATACGCCCCCCGTTCGAGCGCGTCAGCGTTTTGCCTGCCGGAGCGGCGGCGGAAAATTCGTCCGAAATTCTGGGATTGCCCAAAATGATCTCGTTAGCGCAAGAGTTGAAATCGCGTTATCCGGATCGTTTTGTCATTTATGACATGCCCCCCGTTCTTACCCAAGACGACCCCATAGCTTTTCTGCCTCAAATCGAGGCTGTTTTGGTTGTTGTACGGGACGGAGTCACAAAGACCGACGCCCTGCGCCGCAGCCTTAATACCCTTTCCGGCTCCGGCGCCAATGTGATCGGCACCGTGCTGAATAACTGCTGGTAAGAATTCGCTTCAGGCCTTCTTTGACATTGGCGCGAATTTACAAAATTACAAGGCATTACATCTATTTAGTTGACACTCTTAACCTACGGATGTAGTTCTTTTTGGCAGCAACCGGGAAGCCGTTAACCCTATTGGTGATGCCGGAATATATGGTGACAAAGTCGGCAACAAGCACACGAGGATGTTTTACAAAATGAAAATTCGCCCAATTATTCTTTCCGGCGGTTCCGGCACGCGGTTGTAGCCTGTTTCCCGTAGTAAAGCCCCCAAGCAGTTCGTCCCCCTTGTGGATAAGGAAAATCTGTTTACCTCGACGGTACGTAGCGTCGCCGACAGCTCTTTGTTCGCCCCCCCTATGATCGTAGGCAACGGCGAGCACAAGTTCTTAATCCATGACGCGCTGGACGATGCAAAAGTATCCCCCGTTGCCATTATTCTCGAGCCTCTGGGGCGCAATACGGCGGCCGCCGCGCTGATCGCAGCTCTGGTCGAAAAAGACGATAGCGTCTTACATCTGGTGCGTCCGAGCGATCACGTCATCGCCGATACCGAAGCGTGGCACGCTGCCCTCAATCGTGCCGTTGCCGCCGCGTCCGCCAATTTTATCGTCCTTTTCGGAATTAAGCCGGATTATCCCGAAACCGGATACGGCTATATCCTGCGCGGAGAACCAGCGGGCTTCGACGATGTCAACCGCATCGCCTCGTTTAAGGAAAAGCCGGACGCCGCGACGGCGGCTGCCTATATTTCCAAAGGGGCTTTATGGAACAGCGGTATCTTTTTATATTCGCCGCGCATGCTTATCAAAGAGGCGGAAAAACTCGCCCCCGACCTCTTGCATCAGCTTCAACAGGTTTTGGGCAAGGCGCAGACGGACGGGAAAGACATTTCTTTGGACGAAGCTCTTTATGCCGCGCTTCCGTCCGAGCCTTTCGACCGCGTTATCATGGAACACACGACGCAAGGAGCCGTTGTCCCCTGCTCTATGGGATGGAGCGATGTCGGTTCATGGCAGGCTCTGTGGCAGACTTCGCAAAAAGACGCTAACGGCAACGCCGTGATGGGAGACGTCATCGTCGTTGATACGACGGATTCTTATATTCGTTCCGAAGGCCCCGCCGTCGCCGTGCTAGGCATGAAGGATGTCGCCGTTGTTGCAACAAGAGACGCCGTTATGGTTACTCCCCGCGCCAAAACGCAGGAAGTCAAAACGCTCGTCGCCGCCGTCGAACAGTCCATCCCCTCTCTGGCGCAGAATCACGCCCGCACGCGCCGCCCGTGGGGCGCTTACGAAGGTCTGGCCAAGGGATCGCAGTTTCAGGTCAAGCACATCACCGTTTTGCCGGGACGCGCTTTGTCGCTTCAAATGCACCATCACCGCGCCGAGCACTGGATTGTCGTCGAAGGAACGGCAAAGGTTCAGTGCGGCGATGTCGAAAAAATGCTCTTTCCCAACGAGTCCATTTACATCCCGAAGTGCACGAAGCACCGCTTAAGCAACCCCGGTATTATCGAACTGCACCTTATCGAAGTACAGTCGGGCGATTATTTGGGCGAAGACGATATTGTCCGGTATGAAGACGTTTACGGGCGCGCCGGTAAAAAATAACGGCACACGGAACGGGAAAGGATGCTTTGAAAAAAATGAAAATCTCGTCTATTCCCGCTCTTTTCTTCGATCGAAACGGCTCCGTAAGAGGTGCGTCCAAACGCGCCATTGGCGTGAATATTTTCTCGCCCCAGGATACTC
>JBAZLX010000053.1:0-11239 GCA_041650075.1 Bdellovibrionales bacterium
TTCCGTTGCTGATGCCTGCGACGGCCTTTCCCGAAGGACAGGATATGTTGGAGATGGGAGGCGTAATGCACGTCGGCGTTCCATCATAGGAAATTGAGGCAAGAATTTGATTTCCGCTGCAACCAACCGTCGTTGCTGGCGATGTGGCGTTGGGAGTCAGGTAGTTGATGGACATTGTTTTCCATATCATAGGCTTTGTGGCGCATGCGGGCGCTCCTGAGCATTTGACGCAGGCAATGATGTGTTGCTTGTTCTCATCAATCACTGTTTTGCCAAATTCGGAACAGGCTTGATCGGGAAGGGGCGCGGCTTTTGCAGAAGGCGTAAAGCATAAGACGAAGCCAATGGCGAAAAGTGCTATAAGACGCATGACGCCTCGTTACGGTAATCAGTTCGAGGCCTTTAGTATTGGCAAATAGGCGTTAATTTATTTTTAATTGGCTTGCCAAGTCATAGCAAATGGCCAATCAGCCTGCCTTCGCTCTTCACGCGTCAGCCTCGTGTTATATAGGCCTTTGTTTGAAAATTGGTTGCGGGGAGAGGATTTGAACCTCTGACCTTCAGGTTATGAGCCTGACGAGCTACCGGGCTGCTCCACCCCGCGATAAAACGAATAATGCCGATAGGAGGCGTTGTTTTGACGCCTCAAGGCATGAAAGTCAACCTGCATTTCTTTTAATTAATTCCATAGGAACCGATATTTCGGTGGCATCATGGATAATGCTAACCATGAAAAGGATGGCAAAAAAACACTATAAAACCGGCTGTTAAGACCCTGTTAAGGGGACGTTTGTATTGTTCCAAAATTAAGAATCTAGAGAAAAATCTAGTCTTAAGAAAGACAATAAGAATCTGTAGCCCCTTTTATGACCGAAACCCAATCACCCGAAACCAAACCGGCACTGGTTAAGAAACCGGATAAAAAAATGTCTATGCACGGCGTCGTTCCTTCGACTTTGTGGGGAATCGCGGCGATGACGGGGGTTGGAACTCTGGCCATCCTTATGCCTCACTTCTTGTCCGAAGGACTTCTGATCGGCGCAAGTTTGCTTTCGGCTTTGATGCTTTTCGGCGCGGCGGGAGCGACTTGCCGCCTTTTTAAGCAGGCGCGTCCTGAAAGCCGTCAGGAATTTCTGTTACGAGAGGCTTTTCATAGCGTTTTGACTCCGCAGCTTATTACCGATGAAAAAGGCAATCTTATTCTTGCCAACAGAGCCTTTCGCGGTTGGATTGATTTAGGGAGCCGAAATGCCGAAGAAGCTTTGGCGACCCGTTTTTCGTCGTCGCAGGTGGTGACCGATAATTTCAACCAGATTCGTTCTGCGCTTCAAAAAGGACACGCAGGCATTGCCGAATTGCCGATTGTGCGCGGCGGAAAAATTATCGAATGGAGACGCATCGTCGCCCGGCCTCTGGAGGGATATACCAACTACTACCATTGGCGCTTTGACGATATTAGCGAACGTCGCCGCATGGAAAAGGCCATGCATGACGAGCAGGAAAAGCTGATAGACTTTATGGCAAATGCGCCCGTCGGAATTTATTCGGTTGACCAGCACGGGCTTTTCAGGTTTGCCAATAAAACGTTGGCCGAGTGGCTTCAGGTTACGCCCGATGAGCTTGTAAAAGGAAATGTTCGCCTGCACGACGTTTTGCGCGATCCGCCCAAAGGAGTTGCCGCGCATGCCTTGGCCGTAGGACCGCAAGGCGAGACTATAGGCGAAGCGGTTATGCGCCGCCGCGACGGAACGATGTTCCCGGTCGTTATCACGCAAAGCGTCGTGATGGATGAAGACGGCAAGTCCTTGAGGACGCGGTCTATCGTTCGCGACCAGTCTCCTGAGCGCGAGTGGCAGCAGGCGTTATCTGTATCCGAGCATCGCTTCCAAAGATTATTTGCCGAAGCGCCGATAGGCATCTTGCTTGTTGACGGAAAATATACCGTCATGGAATGCAACCATGCTTTCCACGCGATAATCAGGCGCCCGAAAGGAGGCATTGTCGGAACGAGTTTGTCCGAATTAATCGCCGCAGCCGACCGCAAAGATATGATGGAGAAGCTGGCGGGGGTTATCGGGGGCACAGACCTGATTAGGCCTTTGGAAGTCAAGTTGGCCAGCGAACGCGAAATTATCACGCAGGTATATGTCAAACGCTTTGGACTTGTTGATAAGGAAACGGCCACCGGGGGCGAACAAAGCGGCCTGATGCTTTATTTCATTGATGCGACCGATCAGAAGCACTTGCAGATACAATTTGCCCAGTCGCAAAAAATGCAGGCTATAGGCCAGTTGGCAGGGGGCGTCGCTCACGATTTCAACAATCTTCTGACGGCCATGATCGGCTTCTGCGATCTTCTTCTGCAGCGGCATAAGCCGGGAGACCAGAGCTTCAACGATATTATGCAGATCAAGCAGAACGGCAACCGCGCTGCCAATCTGGTCAGGCAATTGCTGGCATTTTCGCGCCAGCAGACGATGCAACCCAAGATCATTAGCCTTGCGGATGTCTTGTCCGAGCTTGCCAACCTGTTGCGCCGTTTGATCGGCGCCCAGATCAGGCTTGAGATGATACATGGCCGCGATGTCGGCCTTGTTAAAGTAGACCAAGGGCAGTTGGAACAAGTCATCATCAATCTCGTTGTCAACGCTCGCGATGCCATGCCAAACGGCGGAACGGTGACAATCCGCACGCAAGACCACAGGCAGGAAACGCACGTCATGCGCGGGCAGGACGATATGCCTCCGGGGCATTACGTGTCCATCGAAGTCAAGGATTTGGGTATCGGGATTCCGCCGGAGAATTTGCAGCGTATTTTTGAGCCGTTCTTCTCTACCAAGGAAATAGGATCGGGAACGGGGCTCGGGCTTTCGACCGTTTACGGCATTGTGCGGCAAACGGGCGGATTTATAGGCGTCGAAAGCACTGTCGGCGTCGGCACGACTGTTCATGTGTTTTTGCCGGTCTATGTTGCCGCCGAAGGCGAAATAGAGGCCAAGGCGGAAGAAGCGCGTGATGACAGGCCGGGGCCCGATCTGACAGGCGCCGGGACGATCCTTTTAGTCGAAGACGAAGACGCGGTGCGCGTGTTTTCGGCGCGCGCCTTGCGTAACAAGGGATATAATATTCTCGAGGCGCGCAGCGGCGAAGAAGCTATCGAGGTTCTGACAAAAGAAGGCGACAAGGTTGATCTGATCGTTTCGGACGTCGTCATGCCGCAGATGGACGGTCCGACGTTGTATAAAAACGTGCGTAAAAACGATAAATGGTCGAAGGTTAAGTTTATATTCGTTTCCGGCTATACCGAAGACCGGTTGCGCGAGCAATTCACGTCAGGAGAAACGATTTATTTCCTGCCTAAGCCCTTTACGCTTAAACAGCTTGCGGGCAAGGTTAAGGACGTGATGGCTGAAGGCTAGGACTAATGCAGGGCTAAAATATTATTGATTATGTCCTGGCTTGCTTTTTCTGTGGTTGGCTTGACGGGGCTGTTTCCAAATCCCAAATTTTCTTCGGTAAGATATAATAGATTTTCCATGCGAGTCATTCTTGTTTCGTAGGCTGATCTTAAAAATTCTACGATGACGGTTATATCGCGCGGATCGGCGGCCACAAGCTTGACGTCTTTGTTAAAAGTTTCAACGTTAATAACGACAGTCGTCGGGATCTCTATTATTTTTTTGATATTGCGAAGATAGAATTTTGAATATCTGTCTTCGCTGTGCCCCCAATCGTAATGGGCTAGAAAATTCTGTGAGTCACATCCGAAGCGGGCAACGTTAATTATTGAATAAGAATTGAATTCGATCTTTGGCCTGTTGCCGTTCTGATCCTTTTCGGCATTATTTTCGAAATATATATGAATTTGTCCGTTGAACTTTACATCTGCAATATCGGGCGGCTGAATAATATTCGTCATTCGAATTCCTATATCTTTGAATGAGGAGAGGCTGTGTTTTTTGTCGTTGATTTCAATAAAATTAAACGGGCTTGCATCGCTTTGCATTTATCGTCAAGCAGATGGCAATCGATGGTTGACGTTTCGCTGTTCATTTCGAGTGCGTGCACGTAATACAGCATGGCGTAGGCATAGTATTCGCGAACGGCATTTGGACGGCTGGGGCTGGAACCGTTTAAATAATACTCTGCCATATGTTCGCAGATTTCGCCCACAAATAGCGCTATCTCTGGATTGCCGCACTTCGTGACAAGGTTGACCGGGCATTTTTCACGGCAATAGGTCGCAAAGCTTTCTTTCAAATCGGGGAGGTTGTCATCCGTTGCCAAACACATCTTGTGGCAAAGGCGGCTAATGCTTAAAAACGCCTGTTCTCTGTTAACTTCAGGCGTGTTGATATGTGTCGCTCGTTCATAGTTCGAAAGAGCTTTCTCCCAATCGTTTGGGATTCCTTCGTTTCCGGATTCATATAAAAAGCCTAATGCGATAAGAGCATCGAAGGCCTTCACGGGGTCGCCATTGATATTGTCGGCCAGTTCGTCCAATTTTTTTACGTTGTACATTTTATTTAACCAGCCTTTCAATTATTCGAATTAATCTCGCTATACAGTGCCAGTATCATTGGCTTAGCGGGTAAAATTTATATGCTGCCAGAATAGCATTATTGAGGTTAACCGCAAGTGCTTGAATATGCTGTCTTGCTCGCGTAGCTTGGATGCTCAAATCATTAATTGGAGTCCTATGACCTCACTTTCCCTTACGGACGACCTCTTCTTTACCAAAACGGGCATGAACCGCCCATCAGTCGAAAACGCGGTTAACGACGCGCTTTTTGGCGCAGACGATGGCGAGCTTTTTCTGGAATATAGGCAATCCGAAAGCTTCGTTTGGGATGACGGGAAGCTTAGGAACGCGAGTTTCGATACAACGCAAGGGTTTGGCTTGCGCTCGGTGTCCGGCGAGACGACAGGTTATGCCCATGCCGTTGAAATGGATGAAAAGGCTATTCGCCGCGCCGCAGAAACTGTACGTGCCGCGCAGGCCGGGCATTCCGCTGTTATGAACGATGTGCCGTCACGAACGAACCGGCATCTGTATAACGACGCTAACCCTCTTTTGGGCAAGAGCTTTGAAGAAAAAATTCAGCTTCTACAACAAATAGACGCCTATATACGCAATCGCGACCCCAGAGTTCATCAGGTGAGCGTTTCGCTCGCGGCAAACTGGCAAGCCATCCAGATTATTCGCGCAGGAGGTTGGCGCGTGGCCGATATAAGGCCTCTTGTGCGCCTAAGCATCGGCGTTGTCGCACGGGACGGAGACAGGATGGAAACGGGAGCGCACGGAGGCGGGGGCAGGGCTGAATATGCGCGTTTCTTCGATCCTTCCGAATGGAAAAGGATGTCTGACGAAGCTTTGCGCATTGCCCTCGTCAATCTTGAAGCGATTGAAGCTCCGGCCGGGGAAATGACGGTCGTCGTCGGAGCCGGTTGGCCCGCGGTTTTGCTGCATGAGGCCGTCGGTCATGGTTTGGAAGGCGATTTTAACCGCAAAAAGACATCTGCCTTTTCAGAACTTATGGGGCAGCAAATAGCGGCGGCTGGCGTGACGATTGTTGACGACGGCACTTTGGATCAAAGGCGCGGTTCGATCAGCATTGATGATGAGGGAACGCCTTCCCAATGCACGCCTCTTATAGAAGATGGAAAACTGGTCGGTTATATGCAGGACAGGCTTAATGCGCGGTTGATGGGCGTCAGGCCGACGGGCAACGGAAGGCGCGAAAGTTTTGCGTGTCCACCTATTCCTCGTATGACGAACACGATGATGCGTCCGGGGAAGTATTCAAAGGAAGAAATTATTGCCTCGGTTAAAAAAGGAATATATGCACCCGGGTTTGGCGGCGGGCAGGTGGACATTACATCGGGTAAGTTCGTATTTTCGGCCAGCGAAGCCTATGAGATCGAAAACGGCATTCTTGGCCGGCCCCTTAAAGGCGCGTCATTGGTTGGCACGGGCTTTGAGGCTTTAAAACGCATCAGCATGATTGGTAACGATACGGAGCTTGATCCGGGCGTCGGCACATGCGGCAAAGACGGCCAAAGCGTCCCTTGCGGCGTTGGGCAGCCTACAATGCGGCTTGAGCAGATGACGGTCGGCGGGCGCGGTGGATGACAAGCTTTGCATAAAATAAAAAAGGCGAGGTTTTATGAACCTCGCCTTTTTTTCAGACTCTACTCTGTAATAATTTTAAGCAGCTCTTTTTTCGCGTTCCTTCGTCAGAACGGTTTCGAGCTTGGTTGTGGCCTTTTCCTGATCAATCTTTTCGACAGCCGCCAACTCGCGAGCCAGACGTTCCAGCGCCGCCTGATAAATCTGGCGTTCGCTGTATGACTGTTCCGGTTGATCCGAGCCGCGATGTAAATCGCGCACGACCTCGGCGATCGAAACGGGGTCGCCCGAATTGATCTTTGATTCATATTCCTGAGCGCGGCGGCTCCACATCACGCGGCGAACCTTGGAACGGCCTTGCAGAGTGGACAGGGCTTCCTTGATGCGGTCGCGCGAAGACAAACGGCGAAGACCCGACGTCTTGGCTTTCGACACGGGAACCTTTAAGCGCATGCGATCCTGCTCGAACGAGATCGAGTACAACATAACGTCTTGACCTGAAACGGAGAACGCATCAACACCTTCGATACGACCAACGCCATGTGCGGGATAAACGACAAAATCACCTTTTTTGAATTCAAGTTTCTCAGCCATGCTTATTATCCTCTTTCCTGATGCCTATAGAGCGAAGCGGTACTTGTGGCACATCATCGTGACAAAACAGAGGCAGCTAACAAAACGGAAACGAAATAATCCTTTCCATTTTTGTAGCCAAAACTCACCCTATGTTTTGTTACGGCGACGCCAGCGCCGAGACATGTATACCATTTATTAGCAATTATTACAAAACTTTCGCGCGTATATGTATGTATTTGGTTTGTTTTCAATGGGTTACGCGTCTTAAAATCACCCAGAAATTAACCAAAAAATAACGCGGCGCAAAAAGATTCGCTATTTGTTAACCAATATTACCTTATTCGCCCGGCTTCTCGCTGAAGAACTTGGCAAACTTATCCGGCACGTCCTTCATTTTGTCGGCATCCGCCGGAGCGTCTTTTTTATGTGTACTGTTGGGCCATAGAGCAGCATATTTACGGTTAACGTCGAGCCACTTTTCGGCGCGGGGGTCTGTGTCTGAAAAGATCGCAGCAGCGGGGCATTCGGGCTCGCAGACGCCGCAATCAATGCATTCATCGGGGTTAATCACAAGCATGTTTTCGCCTTCGTAGAAGCAATCTACGGGGCAGACTTCCACGCAATCCATATATTTGCAGCGAATGCAGGCTTCGGTAACGACGTAAGGCATATCAAAAGAACTCCTGATACAGGGCAGAGGCGAGAATCTATCGCCTCGACGGATATACGCAAGCCGGACTGTAAAGTCGAGCCAAAATTCGTTGACGAAGAGGGCGGAAGCCTTTAAGAGCAAACGCCTGTCTAAATACTCGCCGTTGTAGCTCAGGGGTAGAGCAGGGCTTTCGTAAAGCCAAGGTCGGGAGTTCAATTCTCTCCAACGGCACCATATTTCCGCGATGCTTTATTTCTATGGAATGCAAACAGCAGCCTTGAAGGGCTGTGTCTGGGGTTGTTCCTGTCTGTAACAGGCTAGACAAAAATCCGCCTGAAGAGCATTGAAATTAAGCTCGGACGGAGGCATTGAAGCTGAATCAAGCTTGATAGCTCCTTTTACCTTCATCAGTGAATCCAAATCCGTCGCTTGTGCGCCGCATATGCTGAAAGTTACGCTCGGATTAACTTCTTTGATATCGTTGTAGGCTTTTGTGATGACGGTAACGACCCTTTCATGAAGCGTAATAAAGGGGTCTTTGCCATCGGGGTCGGCATCTCTGAACTTTTTAAGGGAAATCATATCAGTGCGGGAAAGCCCAAGAGCGGCACCCGTTAAGTCGTTAGACCCTATGCTCACAAAATCAATATGAGGGGCAAGCTCTTTTGCGTTTTGCACGGCTTCCAATGTTTCGAGCATCATGCCGAATTTAAATTCAGAAGGGGCAATGCCGTGTCGTTGTGCCGTATCGAGAACCATTTTTTTGACGGCAAGGAGTTCCTCGCGCGTCTTGACCGTCGGAACCATAATCTCAAGGCCTATGGCCAATCGTTGTTCTCCAAGTTCTTTGTATGAGGTAAAAATGGCATCAATCTGATTTTCGTAGAGACCGTGACGCGCTAGCGCCATCTGAACGCCGCGCATATTATCTTCTGTTACGATTTGTTTGAGATTTTCGTATTCGTTTTGATCCATAAATTCATCAGGGGGCGCATCAAGCAATCTGATGCGTACCGGACATGGAATATAAGAAGAGGCACGATTTAGCAGGACTTCGCTAAACAATTCCGTCATTTGTTCGTCCTGACGAACTCTCAAATTATGATAGTCGGCATCGTCAGTCGAACCCATCAGAATAATTTTAACATGAGTGCGCGAAAATTTATCTAAAAGCGCAAAATGTTCTGTTCTGACAAGTCCAATGCCATTATTTTCGTATTTAAAAATATTTTTAATCTGATCGAGCGCATCAATATTGGCTTTAAATTGTGTATAGGGCAGGTTGCATTCCTGCGCTGCCGAACGATAAAGGCATACAATATCTTGTGAATAGCTGAGAGGGATGCCCTTGACGATTTCGAGATGTTTTTCATAGAGGCCTATCTCGTTGCCAATCGGGCTAATTGTGATGGGCGTTCCAGTCGGAATTTCCTTGATGCTTTTCCATGCATCTATCGTATCAGGCGCTATCAACGTTGAAACTCCGAATGGCCCAATCTGCATATTGAGGTGTCCGGTCATTTTAGGAGATTCAACAATCAGGGCAGCTACATTCATCCATTTTAAAACGTCTGCAATTTCCGAGCTAATCTTGTCGTGTACGATTGCAATAGCCATCTTCTTTTTTTGAAGAGCAACAACGTCTCCTAATGAATGGGCAATATACGCGTGGGAAGGAGAGCCAAAGCCTTTTTGAAATCCGATCCTTTTATCGGCGTGAGATTCGATGTCCTTAATTCTGTCTTCCGCTTCATGGACATGGCTGCGCGTTTCGTTGTCCGACACGACGCCAAAAATTTGGGCAGCAGACATCGAAGCATCAAAATTACCGTCAGGAAAAACAACGGAAAATTTTGACGCCAATATTTTTAATTCTTCGGTGGCTGCGGCGTTATTTGTCGCTTGATAATTAATGCTCATACATTCGCATAAAAAGGATTGAGGTCATGCCTCCAGAATGGGCGTGATTTTACCAAATCAGCCTACAGTCTAGCAATAATATTAAATGCTTTCAGTGAGTTATCGTTAAGTGAAGGCTTTAAACCAGCTCGACATAAACCCCAACATATCAATGCCTTCCATCGGGGCAGACGTGGCTTTGTAACCTTTTTTAACAACGATGCAGCAGGGAAGGTCGGCGTAATTACCCTTAATTTCCGTATTCCCAAAGCTTGCGCGCCTGAAAATGCTCTCGGCTTCTTTGGCGTGGGAAGGGCCAATCTGGCAAACGCAAATAGCCTTATCATTCGATAATCTGTCGAAATCAACGGCGAGTTTTCTGACAAAATCCATGCCGTCTTTACCGCCGTCCAAGGAATGGGGCGGATCGTAATCGCGCATTTCAGGAAGCAGAAGAGGAATATCGCTTGTCGGCACGCGCGGCGGATTTGAAATTATAAGATCAAACTTTTCGTTTGTGCCTTGGCTCCAGTTTCCGATGCCGAATTCGGCTCGTTCATCAAGCCCGGTTGTGCGGGCGTTTTCTTTGGCAACGGCGATGGCTCTTTCGCTGATATCAATGCCAATGCCTGTCGCTTGCGGTAACGCATGGAGTATTGCCAAAAGGATGCAACCCGTTCCTGTGCCCAGATCAAGGATTCGTAGAGGCCTGTTTTCGTCTTTAAGCATCTCGACAGCATAATAAATGACGTCTTCCGTTTCCGGATAAGGCTTAAAAACATCAAGCTCCGTTCTAAGCTTCAGTCCGCAAAATTCAGTAGACCCAAAGATTCTCTCGATAGGCATGCGGCGTTCGCGAAGGTTGAATGCGCCGTCAATGGCTTCCTTGTGTTTAATGTCCAGTTCCGTCCTTTTTCCGAGGATGAGCCTCAATATCTTGTTGGCTTCCTGATGCGGTTTGGGAACGCCGGCATCTTTAAGCCGCGCACCGTATTCTTTGATAAGGAGAGGAAGGACATTTGGCATTCTTGTGAGTCCATATAAGGAGGGATGAGTAATCTTCTCCTTTTTTGCGCCGCTGTAAATGGCGATGAATAATAATTATAAAATTATTCTATAAAAACAAAAATTACTGCCGCGCATCTCCGCCCAACGCGTTGTAAAGCGTAATGATGTCGCCGAGTTGCGTGTAGCGATTTTCCAGGACAGACGCATCCGCCGTACGGCGTTTTTCTTGTGCATCGAGCCACGTTTTAAGCGGAGCATAGCCGCTGTTGTATTGTACCGCATAAAGGTTTTCGGCTTTTTGTGCTTGTGCTGCCGCGTGAGCGAGCTTGTCGCCTTTCTCTGCGTTACGTTTGCGCGCGGATAGCGCGTTCTCGACGTCGGCGAAGGCGCTGTATACCGTCTGACGGAACGTGGCGACGGCTTCTTCGTATTGGGTTTCGGAAATATCTATGTTTTTGCGCATATCGAACCAATTAAGAAAAGGCAGGGCTATGCCAGCGCCCAAAACACCGACAGGATCCGTCAGTATCTTTGTCAAAGATACGCTCGACGATCCAAGGCTGCCTGTCAGAGAAAAGGTCGGCATATAGCTCGCGCGCGTGGCCTCGACGTCCGAAAGAGCTTCCCGTAAACGGTGTTCTGCAGCGCGCAGGTCGGGGCGGCGCTCCAAAAGCGATGCAGGCGTATTTTTGGGCAATATCGGCAGGTCTTCCTTCGGAAGGGATAGGGGGGTGGCTTTCAAAGTCTCCGGAGGACCGTCAAAAAGGATGTCAAATGCGTTGGACGCCTCAGTCTTTTGCTGAAGATACTGGGTATGGGCGGCTTCCTGTGCGGCAAGGCTTTGCTCTGCTGCGGCTTCGTCAATAGAAGACGTTGCTCCCGCGTCATGTTGAATCTTGGCCAGTTCCAGACACTTTTTAAAGTAGCCGATGCTTTCTTCTGAAAGCGCGATGCGCTCGTTCAGATACGCAATC
>JBAZLX010000054.1:0-11175 GCA_041650075.1 Bdellovibrionales bacterium
CTCCGAGTTTATAGCCAAAGCAATGCCTGTCGCAGAAATCCGTAAAGCGCTTCTGACCGCTAAGGCGATGGCTGACGAAGCCTCGGTCATTGCCTCGCAAATTCCCCAAACCACCGCTGTATCGACCGAACCAAAAATCGACACGGCAGCGATCTACGCATCCCGCAACAACCAGAAAGGATAAAAACTCATGACTGAACTAACAGAAGGTCAACACAAGGCCGAATTCCTTGTCTCCGAGGCCAACGGCACAGTTTCAAGAGATGTCGTTACGATTCTCGCAGGACAGAATCTTAAGGCAGGTCATGTGCTCGGCCAAATCAGCGTTGGCTCCGCCACGGGCGCAGCTGTCAGCGGCAATACTGGCAACGGCACGCTTTCCTCCGTGACTGTTGGGGCAAAGGCAAGATCCGGCATTTATGCCGTGACTTGTGTCGAGCCTGCAACAGGCGGCGGTACATTTCTGGTCGAGGCTCCAGATGGAGTCACGGTCGGAACGGCGCATGTCGGGGCTGCCTTCAACACCGAAATCGGCTTTACGATCTCAGCGGGAGCAACGGACTTTGTATCGGGCGACCGTTTCAACGTCACGGTGTCGAGCGGGTCCGGCAAATATAAGGAATATAATCCGGCCAACACGGATGGTTCTGAAACTGCCGTCGCTCTTCTGCTCGATAATATCAATGCGACCGCCGCCGACGTCTCTACGGTGGCCATTGTTCGTCAAGCCGAAGTAAATGCCGCCGAGCTGATCTGGTTTTCGGGTGCAACTCAGAACCAAATCGCAGTCGGCCTAAATCAGCTGAAACAACAAGCCATCATTGCGCGTTCGGCCATCTAAGCCGGACGCAGTCCCTCCCCACAACGGAAGTCCACGCCCGTCTGCAGAAGTCGCAGATGGTAATGGGACACCGTGTCTTACAGAAAGGTAATCTTCATGACTGTTCTCGACATCTTTAATAACAACGCTTTCTCGGTCACCTCGCTGACAGATGCAATCAACAAAATGCCGTACAAGCCCGGTCAAGTCGGTGGGCTTGGCCTTTTCAGGGAAAGCGGCGTGGCCACAACTTCGATTATGATTGAGGAACGCGAAGGAACGCTGGCCTTGATCCCCACAAGCCCGCGCGGGAGTCCTGCTACGCAAAACAAGCACGGCAAACGCAAGGCGCGGTCGCTGGTCGTTCCGCACACGGCGCTTGAGGACACGATCATGGCCGATGAAGTTCAGGGCGTGCGTCAGTTCGGAAGTGAAGCCGATCTGCAAAGTGTTCAAACCATCGTCAATGATCGTTTGGGCGAAATGGCGGACAAGCACGACATCACTTTGGAACATCTTCGCCTTGGCGCAATCATGGGCAAGATTTACGACTCCGATGGAGCGACCGTTCTTTATGACCTGTTCGATGAGTTTGGCGTCACATCTTACGACGACATCAACTTCGACCTTGCAAACACGAGCGCTAAGAAAGGCGCGATCAAGCTCCATTGCCACAGCATCAAGCGAAAGATCGAAAATGAGCTGGGTCAAGTTCCCTATACGGATATCCATGCGCTTTGCTCGCCGACATTCTTTGATGCCCTTGTTACTCACGATGAAGTGACAAAAGCTTATGATCGGTTTCAGGAAAGCGTCTTCTTGCGGACCGGGCAGGCACGCGGACAATTCGATTATGCGGGCATCGTGTTTGAAGAATATCGCGGTTCCGGGGAATGCTCAATTGAGGAAGGCGAAGCGCATTTCTTCCCTGTTGGGGCACAAGGACTGTTTCGTCAATACAACGCGCCCGCCGATTTTGTCGAAACCGTCAACACCATCGGCTTGCCGCGTTATGCCAAACAAGCAGTGGATGATGAGTTTGGGCGGTGGGTGAAGATGCACACGCAAGCCAATCCGCTCCCGATCTGCACGCGTCCAAAAGTGCTGATCAGAGGAAAGGCGGCAGCCTAAGATGAGCTTCGACGGCATGATCGCGGCGCTCTTTGCCGATCCTTTTCTGGCAAAGGACGCCGCGTATCTGCCCGTGGGCGCATTGGAAACCTACAAAATCCGCACCATCACAAAACAGCCGGATACGCTGACGGCCTTTGGCGGAGGGCATATCCATTCTGAAACGGCTTTGTTCGATGTTCAGGCGACAGACGTCCCAAATCCAGCAATTGGCGATCAAATGACAGTGGATGACGTGACATACGCCATTCAGTCCGAACCGACTGCCGACCGTGAACGTCTGGTCTGGACGTTGAATATGGCGGTGGTCGAATGAGCCTTCGCCTTTTGGCTGCGCTTCAAGGCGACTTGAAACGGATAATGGCGGACGAGTTGAAAACGGCGGAACAGGCCGTTACATCCGGCGTTAGGCAGGCCACGGATGGCCTAAAAGGCGAGCTGCGCAACCAGATATCCAGCGCAGGCCTCGGCCAAAAGCTGGCCAACACATGGCGTGGACAGGTTTATCCCAAAGGCGGAGCAAGTCTCAACGCGGCGGGCTTTGTTTGGAGCAAAGCGCCGGAGATCGTAAGCGCCTTCGGCAATGGCGTCACTATCCGGTCAAGTCACGGCTTCTTTTTAGCTATCCCGACCGAGGCCGCAGGTAAATCTGCGATGGGCAAACGCATCACGCCGGGACTTTGGGAACAGGCCCACGGCATGCGGCTTCGCTTCGTTTATCGACGCGGTGCTGTTTCTCTGCTGGTGGCCGACAACATGCGGGCCAGAACCGGAAAACGTGGCGGATTTTCTGCGGCAAGCACCTCGGCTTTGCGGACAGGGCGCGGGTTGACGACCGTTCCGATATTCCTTCTGGTTCCTCAGGTAACATTGCGCAAGCGATTTGACATCGACAGAGCCGCTAATAAATGGACGGCACATTTGCCGAGCCTCGTCATTCAAAATTGGGAAGGAGGTTCGAGCCAGTCATGACCAAGCGCGAAACCATCCTTCAAGCACTCTTTACCGCGTTGCAAACCATAAAAGGCCCCCTCTTTCTGCGTAATGAGCCTTTGCCGGAAAAGGTTCCGGCTGGAGGTTTGGTTATTCTCCGTGACGGAGATCCCGGTGAACCAGAAGTGATGTTGTCACCGCTTTCCTATTACTGGAACCATACGGCTTTGGCAGAAGTTCTTGTTCAACACACCAGCGCTGTGCGTCGGGACGCAATGTTAGACAATCTTTTTCAAGATATCGCGGCAGCGTTGGCCATCGATAACACCTTGAGCGGGCTCTGCGACCGCGTGACGCCTTTGTCTCCCGACACAAGCAATCTTTCAATTGATGGAGCACCGAGCGTCAAAGCCGCGATCATTCCCATCGAGCTTATCTACACGACCGACAGCCAACTCGGCTGACTTTTCCCTAACAATGGAGGCTTAACATGGCACGTGCCTATGGCGCGAACGCCCAACTATTGGGCTCTTTCGAAGCAACTTACGGAACATCTCCCGCTGGAAACTATATTAAGTTTCCATTTGTATCCTCAGCGTTGGGTTCTGAACAAAACCTAATCGCCTCCGACCTGTTGGGCCAAGGGCGCGATCCGGCTCAGCCCATGCGTGACGTGATCAATGTCGATGGCGATGTGGTTGTGCCTGTCGATCTGCGAAACTTTGGGCATTGGCTGAAAGCTTTGCTTGGCGCACCTACAACCAGCGGCACGGGGCCGCACATCCACTCTTTCGTATCGGGTGCTTCGGCTTTACCAAGCCTATCGCTTGAAGTTGGCATGCCGGAAGCATCAGCCTTTTTTATGAACATGGGCGTTAGGATCAATTCGATGCAATTGACCTTCGCCCGTTCCGGTGGCGCAAACGCAACATTAAACTGTATAGCCCAAGGCGAAAGCCGAGCGGCAACTAGCGCCGGAGGCACACCAACAGTCGGTGTGCTTACGCGGTTCAACCAGTTTCAAGGCAGCGTAAAGAAGGACGGAACACAGCTCGGCAACGTCACAGGTGCGCAGCTGACTTACACAAATAACCTCGAAAAGATTGAGACAATCCGTTCGGACGGCAAAATTGATGGAGCCGATCCGACCATCGCCGGATTGACGGGTTCCATCGACGTGCGCTTCGCGGATACGACGCTGATCGACGCGGCGACAAACAACACGCCTGTGGAGTTAGAGTTCGGCTACGTCATCGACGCTAGCCGTTCGCTGATCTTCACGGCACATCAAGTCTATCTGCCCAAACCGAAGCTTTCTATCACAGGCCCCGGCGGCGTGCAGGCCAGCTTCAACTGGCAGGCCGCCAAGCCCGATGCGGGGCAAATGCTGACCGTCACCCTGACCAACGATGTGGAGAGCTACACATGATCCGTCTTGATTTAAAAAGAGAGCCTCATTGGCTCGACCTTGGCCACGGCGTGCGTGTGCATGTGCGCCCCGCCACGACAGCGCTCGTCATGGCCGCGCGCGTTACCGCTCTTAAAGAAAACGATGGCACAGCCGATGCTGGAACGCGAAGCGCGGCGCTGATCAAAAAGCTGGCTGAGCTTGCGATCATAGCTTGGGAAGGCGTTGGCGACAGCGAAGATAATCTCGCCGAAGTCACGCCGGAAGCAGTCGCCGCGCTAATGGACTTATGGCCCATAGCGGACGCATTTGAACGGCTCTATCTCGGCCCAACGCTCATTTTGGAACAGGAAAAAAACGGTTAGAGGCTCGCTGCAAATGGCACTTCGGCGGCGGGCCTGAATACTGCGGTTCATGTGCAGATGCAGGCCTGCCCTGCAGTAAGGGCAAACCAAACAAAAACGGCGAGCTTTGTCCCTACTGCGCGAACGAGCCACAAACGATGGAGGGCTGGGAAGCGTGGGACATCGCCCTACGCTGCGCTAGCCAGCTTCGCATGGCGCAATTCGCCGTGATCGGTATCGACATGAACGCCGCGCTGAAGATTGCAGAAGAATTGGGCTATGATAAAACTTCTGCAACAACGCTTCTGCTTGCGTGCGAATGCGGCATTGTTTCATCCGTAAATCAAAAAAACACTGAGCAACCTGTGTAAAATTAAACCTTTATACCGTTCCTTCTTTTAAGATTTTGAGGATATCTGAAATTTTTGCTGGAGATGTCTTGCCAACAAGGAAACGGTTTGCACACTCATCCATTTGTTGCTGGGTTGGCTTCATTTGTGCGTCTATGCCTTTACGAATTTGCTTCCGCATATATGTTGTATTTTGCATACCTTTTGACTTGCCTTCGAGGAGGGTTTCTGAAAGCAGCCTTTCCTTTCTTTGCCTTTTCCCTTTTCCAAGACAGTCATTTTGAATATATTTTGCATAGCTAATAATGAAATGCTGTTCTGAGTTATAAAATATGAACTTGTCGCTAATAACCTTGCTTGCTTCGTTAAGATTCCTTGTTTCTAATAATGTTTTTAAGAAAGGCACTGCTCCGTCCTCAACATCACCAACAGTGATTGTATCTTGAGGCGCAAGTAAGCCAAAGAAGGGCGTAGGACGAAGGATGGAAATTGGCCTTATAAGATTAAGGCCTTCACAAGCAGTTACAAAAACAAATAGATTATTCTCTGTATTTACATTGATACCCTCAAACTTCTCTATCAGCTCCTTCCATACAATTTGTTCACCAGAACTTCCGATTTCCAGGCCGTTCGGATTACCATGCATGTCTAATTGTAATATCGGACGCAAACCACCTGCTGTTGCTGTCTTGATGTCTTCTAGCAGTAGGAATAGTTCTTCTTTGCTGCTTATTTCATTATGTTGAAAATTGATACCCGTAGACTGAGAAAGTCCCGTCAAATCTTCTGCAATTCTGTTTGGAGTGCCTTCTTCACCAAGTCTGGCGGCACTTACCAAGCGAATGGCATTACAGACGAATGTCGATTGGAATTGTATTGGCAAGAGAGTTTCCCTCTTTTAACGGCAATCGCAAGATCTACAGGGTAATGACGGTTTTATCTGCGAACAAGGCTTAAAAAATGTCTGAACGCAATCTCTCCATACGCCTTTCCGTCATGGAGGGGGGCAAGGTCAAGGCCGAGCTGAAAGAGATCGGGGAGTCCGGCGAAAAGTCGCTCAAGAAGATCGAGCTTGCCGGACAGCCCGCCTCTAAAAGCCTTTTGGCCCTGAATGCCGCCGCCAATGACGTGCGCGGTTCGGCCATCGGGCTGACCAGCCATATTGGGCCATTGGGTTCGGCTATGGCCGCATTGGGTCCAGCGGGAATCGTTGCGGGCGCTGGCTTGGGCGCGATGGTCATCATGCTCAAGAAGAGCTTTGAGGAAGCCGCTCTGGCCGAACAAGCGCAAAACCGCCTTATGGGAGTGCTTCGCGCCACAGATTATGCTTCCGGCCTTACGGGAAAAGAACTGGCCGAGATGGCCGAGGAGATGGAACATTCGACGTTGACCAGCGCCGAGTCTGTTAAAAACGCGGCTGCTATCTTGGCGACCTTCCGCTCTGTCTCAGGCGACACCTTCAAACAGGCCATCCATCTTGCTCAAGATATGTCCGCCGTATTTCAGCAGGATCTATCTTCATCGGCAACACAGCTCGGCAAGGCGCTGGAAGATCCCGTTGAAGGCATATCGGCGTTAAAGCGTGTGGGCGTTTCCTTTTCGGACTCGCAACGCGACGTTATTAAGAGCTTGGTCGAAACTGGACAAAAGGCCGAAGCGCAAAAGATCATCCTTGCCGCACTTGAGCAACAAGTCGGTGGTGCCGGGGCTGCGGAAACTCAAGGCCTGACCGGAGCCACGCACCGCATGACGGTGGCTTGGGGCGATATGCTTAAGGCAATTGGCCAAACGGAAGCCGTTAGTGGAAGTGCCCAAGCTGTATTGCAACAGCTTGCGACGACCTTTGAAGTTACGACCGAATGGTTCAGCAAAGCCCCTCTAGCTGTCCAACTGCGCGACGCCAAAAACGAACTGGCCGAGGTGCAAAAAGAACTGGATTGGCTGCAAAAACTGCCTTCTGCCGTTCAGCCGCTTTACAAAGGCAATACGGAAGTTCGGCAGAAGAAAGCCGCCGAACTCCGCGCAGAGATCGAAAAGCTGACTAAGGCAGAAGAAGTGGCGGCCGCCGAACGGACCAAAGCTGAGGCCGGGCGTGCCACGGCAGAAAAGCAAGGCCGCGCCGACCTGCTGCTTCAGCAGCGTAAAGGCATCGACGAAGCTCTAGCCAAATTGGTTGACGATCCCTCCGAAAAGATTGCCAAGATTAATGACGAGCTTGAAAAAACCAAGCAGCGTTTGGAAAACTTACGCGAAAAGGATGGCAGCAGCAACGCGGGTGTCGATGTGGCGATCAAGCAGGCGGAAGAGCTTGCGCGTCGCCAAATTGAGGTTATTCAAAAGCCGATTACGGAAGCAGCCCAGAAAGAGGCCGACGCCAATCAGAAAATCATCGATGATCTGAAACAAAAGCTGCTTGGCATCAGCAACGAACGACAAGCCTTTATTGATCAAGCTGTCAGCCGCCTTTCCAGCAAGGCTGGCAATGCTGAAAAAGCCCAGACTCGCAATCTGGCTGCTCAATTGTTTGATCAGAAGTCTTTTGCCGAAGCGCAGAAGATTATTGACGATCTTATGCGGCAAACGGACAAGCTGGGCGACAAGCGCAAGGCGTTCGTTTCCGATGCGCTGGCCAAATTACCGGAAACGGCGACGCAAGAACAAATTGACCGCGCCAAGCAGTTAGCAACGGCGCTTTATACCCAAACCGAGGCGCAAGAAAAGCTCGACAAGCTAAAACAGGAAGGCAAAGAGCTTACGGACGGAGCCAAAACCGCCACGGAAGCCTATGCCGACAAGATCGCCCGCTTGAACGAGCTTTTAAATGCCGGAGCCATCAGTCAAGAAGTTTACAACAAATCGCTGACTGGCGCAGGCGACGAGCTTCTCTCCAAGCGCACAGACCCCGAAGCGGGCATTCTGCGTGCGTTTAAGAATTACGAAAAAGGCGCGACAGATACAGCCTCTGCCATCGAAACCGCCTTTACCGACGCGATGAAAGCGACCGAGGACGCCATCGTGAACATGGTCACGTCCGGCGAAGTTAGTCTCAACGGGTTAAACGATCTCGCAAATAGCATAGTTGCCGACATCACGCGCATGGTGGTGCAGCAATCAATTACTGGGCCGTTGTTCAAGTCCATGAGTTCGAGCCTTGAAAGCGGCGGCTTTATGTCCGACATCATCGGTTCATTTTTTCATGAAGGGGGCTTGGTTGGCGAGGCTACTTCCACAAGGCAGGTTCCCGCTTATGTGTTTGCCGGAGCGCCGCGCTACCATTCAGGAGGTATCGCAGGGCTGCGGCCTGACGAAGTTCCGGCCATATTGCTACGAGGAGAACGGGTTATCCCCAAAAACGGTCACGCATCCAGCCCTATTAACCTCGTGATGAACATATCAACGCCTGATGCCAATAGCTTCCGAGCTAGCCAAGCACAAGTTTCAGCGGAGGCCGCGCGTGGGATAAGTCGTGCAAGGAGAAATTTATGAGACACCTTGTTCTTTATCTATTTTATTCAATTTTGACTGGGCGATATCAATTTCATTTTGGTGATATGCAATCTTCTCTCTCAAACGATCTGGATCATTAGGTCCATCATCATTCAGCAGACGGACGCCATCATCCAAAGCTTTTTTTATAGCAACGCCTTCTAATCTACGACGTACTGCATCCTCGGATAACGAAGGATCGCCTGTTGCAAATATCTCAAGGCTCGCCCCATCGTTCTTTATTATAGCTTGGTGCAAACGATGCTCACACTCGACACCCTTTGTAGGACGACGATACTCATAAAGACGCCGAGACAGATTTCGTGTTTCCCCAATATAACACCGTCCGTTTTTTAGGGTTATCCTATAGAGGCCGGGTAACTTGGGAACCTTTGGAAATTTAGGCCATCCCTTTTCACAAATGAGAACCCTGCCAGCAGGTTGCCAAGATACTTCTGTCTTCATGCCCCCCCCCAGATTCACTGCTTCAATATATAATGAAAAAGATCGAAGAAAACCATGACCTTCCACGAAATCCGTTTTCCGGACGACATTGCCTATGGGGCGACGGGCGGGCCGGAGTATCTGACGACTGTCGTTTCAATGGCTTCGGGGCATGAGCAGCGCAACGCTAACTGGTCGGCGGCGCGGGGCAAATGGAATGTAGCCTCTGGCTTGAAACATCAAGCACAACTTAACACGTTGATCGCCTTCTTCCGCGCGCGCAAAGGCCGAGCTTATGGGTTTCGGTTCAAGGATTGGACGGACTACCGCGCCATAGGTCAAGCCATTGGTACAGGCGATGGGACAACAAAGGCTTTTCAATTGGTCAAAAGCTATGTGTCCGGCTCTAGCAGCGAAACGCGCACAATCACAAAACCCGTGTTAGGCACAGTCGTCCCTTACCTTGGAGGAGTCAAACAAACCTCCGGTTGGTCGATCAACACGGCAGCTGGCGTTTTGGCCTTCACGGTCGCCCCGGCGCAGGGCGTTTCTGTCACGGCGGATTTTGAGTTTGATGTTCCCGTTCGCTTCGACACCGACAGCATGGCCGTAACCATTGAGCAAATCGATCTGCATCAATGGTCGGATATTCCCATTATAGAAATCCGCGTATAGGTTTGGAGCTCGGCGTTTCAGGAAACACGCGTGATGGAACAGTAATTTATTTGGGCAACCAGACGAATGGTCAAAGAGTTAAAAATTCATTAACAGACATTGTTAATAACCATATTTTGTGGTATAAAGAAAAAAGGACGCTACAGGTGGTTCTGTAGACGCCCTTATCTCTAACCGCGTTGGTAGCGCGGGGGGAGAAGATAGGAAGGGTATGCTTCCTAGGAATCAGTCTAGCCCTAGGAAATCCTGTTTTCAAGCCCCGCATTATTTTCGCGGCGCAACAAAGAAAAGGATACAAGAAATGTCTAAGGTTGATTCGGTAACATTACAGGACGCGGCCAACAATAAGTATGAATTTGGTGTTTATACGCCGGATACGGATTGGGCTGACATTGGAACTGTGTATGGCTTTCTAAAGAAAAACGCCGGTAATTCGTACCACATCCTGTATATAGGGAAAGCGGCTTCGATGTGTAACCGACAGGACGATCACGAACGGTGGAAAGAAGCCACCAGAAAAGGCGCGAACCACATCATGGCCTGCGTCATTAAGGATGAGAGGACGAGACAAGCCGTAGAGAAGGCTTTAATCTCTTTTTATCAGCCTGAGATGAATACACAATACACGAAGCAGGAGACGGCGGGCAGATCTGGTCTCTATCGATAAGTCCTTCGTGGAAGAGATTGAGGCGATCAGAAATGACCGCCTCGATTTCTGGCCTTAAGAAACGAAACAGCATTCCGCGAATAAAGGCAGAGAGCTTCATCTGAGTGTCCTTCTTAGGCTCTTCGGGTACGACTGCTATTCTGTGGTACTATTTTGTTAAAATAACATTAAGCGTCAAAATAATTCCTCTTCTTGTAGACAGTTGGCTCTCGCATTACTGGCAACAGGACTTTCTATGAAAACAGCAACCGCCCAACTCGCCGCGCATATCGCGGGCGAGACGACCACGCTTGCAACCTGCTGGAAAGTCACGCGTAAGGATGGGGCCGTGTTCGGCTTCACTGACTTCGACCGCGATCTGACTATTGATGGGATTGTCTATGAAGCACGGACGGGCTACACGCGCTCGGCCATTCATGCAATTTCGGATTTGTCAGTGGACAATCTCGATATCGAAAGCGCTCTGGACAGCGATGCCTTGGCTTCACCCGATCTACGAGCGGGCATCTGGGACAACGCCGAAGTTCTGATCTTTCTGGTCAATTGGAATGCCCTGTCGCAGGGTAAAATCATTCTGAAACGCGGAACAATCGGACAGATCGAACTTAAAGATACGGTTTTCAAAGCCGAACTGCGTGGTCTGACGCAGGCGCTCTCTCAACAGATTGGCGAACTGTACACGCCGGACTGCCGCGCCGATCTTGGCGACACGCGCTGCAAGATTGATCTGGCCGCGTTAACGGTTGCAAGCACTGTGACTGCGGCAACGGATCATTACGGCTTTACCGATGCCGCGAGAACAGAAGTGGATGAATATTGGAAAAGCGGGCTTATCACATGGACAAGCGGCGCAAACATTGGACGCAAGATGGAAATTCGCAGTTTTGCATCAGGCGTCTTTGATCTGTTTCTTCCGA
>JBAZLX010000055.1:0-11175 GCA_041650075.1 Bdellovibrionales bacterium
GACTGCGCCGACTTCGGTTTCCAGTTCGGCGATTTCTTCCTTTATTTTGGCGAAGACGTCGCGCGGATTGTCCCAGTCGAAACCGACCGTTGACGCGCGTTTTTGAAGCTTTACGGCGCGCGTGGCTGCGGGCAGGGCCGTGCTGACGTTATCGAGGATGCTCTCTGTGCGGCCTTCGTTTTCGGCTTTGGCCTTGCGCTTGGCGGATTTGTTGTTTTCCCAAATTTCGACCACATCGTCCGCCGTTTTGGCTTTGCGCTCGCCAAAAATGTGGGGGTGGCGTTCGACCAGTTTGTCGGCAAGCGCTCCTGCAACTTCGTCAAAATCGAACCATCCCGCTTCGCGCGCCATCTGCGCGTGAAAGACGACTTGAAGGAGAACGTCGCCGAGTTCTTCTTTAATTGCATGGGCGTCGTTTTTTTCGATGGCTTCCACAAGCTCGTAGGTTTCTTCGATCGTATGCGGCGCTATCGTCGCAAACGTCTGCTTGATGTCCCACGGGCAGCCGCCGTCTTTTTGACGAAGGCGCGCCATGATGTCGAGCAGGCGTTGAATATTCTTGGACATGCCTTTTACGTTGCGGGCGGATTGAGGGGCTTGGCCTTCGTCAGCGAGGTGGGTAGCTGAAAGTGCACGTTTTCCTGAACGCCGCCTTGCATGATTTCGACAGAGACGTCTTTAAACTCGCGGCGAAGAAGCTCGATCACTTCCTGCACCAAGTCTTCCGGAGCCGACGCTCCGGCCGTGATGCCGACGCGTTCTTTGCCCTTGACCCAGTCGAGGTTTAAATGCGACGCGTCTTCAATAAGATAGGCGCTGATGCCGACTTCTTCCGCGCGCTCGCGCAGGCGGTTCGAGTTGGAGCTGTTATGCGCGCCGATCACGATGACGACGTCAACGAGCTTGGCCAGTTCGCGCACTGCCCCTTGCCTGTTTTGCGTGGCGTAGCAGATGTCTTTTGTGGCAGGCCCGACGATGTTCGGAAAGCGAGCCTTGAGCGCGTCAATGACGTCGCGCGTTTCGTCGAGGCTGAGCGTCGTTTGCGTGATGTAGGCCAAGAGATCGGGGTTCTTCACGCTGACCTTTTTAACGTCTTCGATGTCGGAGACGAGAGAAACGATGCCGTTGTTGCTGCGGATGCGCCCCAGCGTTCCTTCGATTTCGGGGTGGCCTTTGTGGCCGATCAGGATGACTTCGTAGTTTTTCTTGGCGTACTTCTGGCCTTCGGTGTGGACTTTCAGCACGAGCGGGCACGTCGCGTCAATGACGGTCAGATTGCGTCCGCGCGCGTGGTTTTCGACTTCGGGTGTAACGCCGTGCGCGCTGAAGATCACGACTTTGCCGTCCGGCACTTCGTCCGTGTCTTCGACGAAGATGACGCCCTTTTCCTTCAGCCGCTTCACGACATGCGGATTGTGGACGATTTCATGGCGCACATAGATAGGCTTGCCGAACTTTTCGAGCGCCGTTTCGACGATTTCGATGGCGCGTTCGACTCCGGCGCAAAAACCACGGGGTTGGGCTAATATGACCTTCATGGGAGAACTTCCATTGTTTAAAACAAGATGCGTCATTTAGCATAAGCGCGCGTTTATATTCCAGCCCTTATGTTGACTTTTGGGCGATTATGGAGAAAAATATTAAAGCTTTACCGGAGGTTGCCGATGTTTAACGGAAATATGCCCACAGTTTCCCCAGCCGTCGCTCAGGCGATTGAAGAAGCTGTTTTGCTTGGCGGTGCCGATGAGGTCGGCAGCATTATTGAGCAAATTAAAGACGATAAGGACTTTCCGGACGACATTCGCTATGGCCTTGAGGCCATGTTTTACTTCCGCAAATACTATGGCAACGGCGGCGAGCTGGAGCCGAATAAGCCCGAAGACAAGAAAAAACTATTCGAGATGGAAGCTCTTTGGGGACGTGAGATAATCGAAAATCTTGATATCTATGCCGAAGCCGCAGAAAAACAACTCTCGCACAAGGAATAACATGACAACGACCGTTACGAAGCCCGCTTCTCTGTGGCGCGAGACTTTTCGCGATATTCTTCAGTTTGCCAAAGCGGAGTGGCGCTGGCTTGTTGTTTTTGCCGCCATCATCGCGATCGAACGAAGGCTTCTTGCCGCTACTTACGATCTGAACGACATGATGCGGCAGATCAAGGAAGTGCAGGGAAATCAGGAAGAAATTCTCAAGATTGTCCGCGTTTTCCTGCCGGGCATCGTTTTTTCAGCCGTGTCGAACGTCGCGACGGGGCTGGTTTCGGCCTATGTCTTTACGGTTCTTTATCTGCGCCGGGGCGCGGAAGACGCGTCCCTTTTCGGCATCAAGAGCTTTTTCCGCTGGCTGGGACGCATCGTTCAGAAATATCTGATTTTGGTTTGTCCGCTGCTGTTGGTTCTTGTGGTTTTGGGCTTTATGGCCACGCCGTCGCCTTCGGCGGAAATGCAACAAACATATTCGGTTATATTGGCGGGGCTGCTTTTCCTTTGGATGTTCTACTTTATTTGCGGGCTTTATCTGCTTTATCTGGTGACGCCCGCGGCGCTTCTCCGCAAGGGAGAGTCTGCTCTCGCCATCAGCTTTAAAATGACCAAGAACGAACTTTTGCGCGTGTGGTGGGGATCGATGATGGTGATAGGCATCGTTTATACCGCCTTTTTCCCGCTTATCCTCGTCAATGCTCTTGCGCTGCATGCTTTCGGGCTCGATGCGTCTCAGGGGCATGCGGTGGGCACAATTATCGATTCGGCGATGCAAGCCTGCGTTGACGCTGGCGTGGCCGTGTATGCCTGCGTCGCGTACCGCGTTCTGCAAAAAGAACAGGCGGCGAAAACAGACACATCGAACGTCTGATTCATACGCGACGCGGCTGGATACCGGCTTTCGCCGGTATGACGCCTGTTTTTATTATTGAGCTTGGATCCTAAGGCTTGCCGACCGCAAAGGGCTTGGGCGAACCGCCGGATGCCCACGTGTCCCACATCTGCTTGTAGGCCGTTTCGAGATCGCGCGTGTATTGCGCGATGTCGAACAGAGGCGCCGACTTGATGTTGTTTTGAAGCTTTTGCTTGATCTGTTTAAGCTTCTCGGGATTGGTGGCGAGCTCGAGCGCGCGATCCTCGTACTCGTCGAGCGATTTGGCGATCAGTTCGGGCATGCCGACGGCTTGCAGGGCGCTGGTGCCGACTCTTCCCGCAAAGGTCTCGCCCGTGCATGTCAGAAGCGGCAGACCCGCCCACAAGGCGTCGCTGGCTGTCGTGTGCGCGCCGTAGGGCAGGGTGTCGAGGAAAAGATCCGCGTGGCGATGACGCGACAGGTGATGCTCCAGCGGAATGGCGCGCGCAAAGACGAGCCTGTTGGGGTCAACGCCTTGCGCCTGAGCTTCGCGGCGTAAATTGGGTTCGACTTCGGACTGAATGCCCATAAGCCACAAGACGCTGCCCGGAACGGCGTTTAAAAGACGCATCCACACGTTGAAGAACGGCGGCGTAATCTTGAACGACGCGTTGAAGCAGCAGAAAACGAAGCCCGTTTCGGGTAAGCCGCAGTCCGCGCGGGATTGCATGAAAGACGAAATCGCGCGCTTGCTGTCGTTCGGCTGATAGCAGTGGGGAAGCTGGACGATCTTTTCGGCGTAATGTTCCTGATCCTTCATCGGCGTGACGTAGGGGTCGCCGATAATGTAATCAATAAAATCAGCGCCCATCGTGCCCGGAAAGCCGACGTAGTTGACCTGAATGGGAGCCGGGCGGCAGGCCATGATCTCGGTTCTGGCGCCGGATGTATAGCCTTTAAGATCAACGAGAATGTCTATCTTGTCGTTATAGATGCGGCTGACGGCTTGATCGCCGGGCATGCTGTGGAAATCCACAAAATGGTCGAAGCCTTTGATAAGCCTTTTTCTGATGTCGCTGCCGTCGTCGCGGTCGTAAGAATAGCCGAAAATTTCAAAGCGCGAGCGGTCGTGGCGTTCGAATAATTCCGCCATGAGAAAAGCCGTCGCATGAAGGTGAAAGTCGGACGACAGGTAGCCGATACGAAGGCGATAGGGCTGACGCGAACGGTCGTGAACCATCGGTTCGACTTTTCCATACCGCGACGCCCATTTTTGCGCGCAGTGCAGTTGCTCAGTCAGCATGGAAGGCGCGGCGAGGATGATGAACGGTTCGACATCCTGAATCATGGAAAGCATCTGGCGCATGTCGGCGTCGTAGTTCCTCCAATCGCAGGCCTGACGGAGCAGGTTGATCAGTTCGATCTGGGATTTCGCGTGCGTCGGCACCGCCTTTAACGAGTCGCGGCACGCCTGGATGGCGCCGCCGAGTTGGCCGTTTTTGCGCAGCGTGTGAGCGAGGTTGACGTAGGCGTCCGAGTATGTCGGGCGGAAGATGGTGGCTTTTTTGTATGCCTCTGCCGCTTCGTCGAGCCTTCCGACTTCGTTGAGCGGCTGTCCGAGATTGTTGAGAGCTTCGGGAAAATTGGGGCGAAGTTCGATGGCTTTCTTGTAGGCGTCAATGGCTTCGTCTCTTTTGCCGAGCGACATGAAGGCGAGGCCCATATTGCAATACGCTTCGGGGAACGCCGGAAAATAGGAAATGGCATCCCTGAAGGCTGCGGCGGCTTCGGCCTGTTTGCCCTGCCTTTGCAGCGCGACGCCGAGATTGTAATAGGCGAGCGGAAATTCGCGCTGCTGGGATATGGCGTTACGGCAGGCCGCGACGGCTCCGTCGAGATCGCCTTGATCCATCAACGCGACGGCGATGTGATTATATGTCTCGGGATTTTGCGGCCGCAGCGTTATCGCTTTGTTATATGCAGTCAGCGCTTCGTCCATTCTTCTTTGCGCGGCGAGCGCAAGACCAAGATTGCTGAACGCTTCGGGCGCGTTGTTGTTCGCGGCAATGGATTTGCTGATCATGTCGGAGGCGCCTTTGTAATCGCCGGAGCGAAAACGAAGCGTTCCGATGTTGTGCAGGGCTAACGGATCGTTCGGGCGGTCTTTCAGAACGTCCCAATACAGCCTTTCGGCGTCGTCAAAATGTTCGTTGGCTTGGGCTACCAGCGCGGCATTGAGCGTTTCATCTGAATTCATTTTTGATTGTTCCTTAGAAGGAAGAAAGTATTAGATTCGCATGCTTGGTTAAGATATATCAACATAACTGCCTGTCTCGCAACAAGTAGTTGTCAGGCTTAGGTTTATTTGGTCTTTTGAGGGTGGTTTATCGGCCTGAAGGGGGCGTTCTTAACCATAGATACTCATTGTGCAAGTAATTAGCTTTTTATATTATCTGGAATGCCGATTTTCTTGAATTATTGTTAATGATAAGCTTATAAGAGCGCGGAATTCAGATTTAAGGGCGTGTATTTAAGAGCAAAATTCAACCATTTTAGGAGATACTTTATGTCTAAATATAATGCCGATACCTACACTCAATACCTGAGATTTCTGGATTCTCTGCGCGATTCGAAAGACACGACCGCGTTTTTCAATCAGATGTCTTATGAAGAATTTTGCACGTCCAAGGGACTGGTGCAGTTTATTTCGGACAGTGAATCAGCTGACTTTCGTAGCTATTTGGAAAATCCCGAAAATAGCTCGCTGAAGGACCAATTGAAGGGCGCTCTTAGCGCTGATACTGACCTTAACAAGTTTAAGGGCTTTCTTGGTTCCAGTGATTACTCAGATTTTATGATGCATGTGAATGCACATGCGAATGACGTCGGTTTCGCTTTCAAAAAATTAGCGGTTGATATGACCAAGCCGCGCACGATGATTTCGAAGATTGCGGCCAGCATGGTGGTTGGCTTTGTGGTTAGAGCTGCCGTCAATGCTTTGCCTATCGCTGCGATTGCCGGTTCTACGGTGGCTACTTTTGCCGCTCCCGTCATCATTGGCGCAGCTATGGGCGGTATTATGTCCTATGCGAACATGGACAAAAATTTGTCAACGAGAGAAAAGGCCGAAAAGGTTGTTTTAGGTATGGCAATGGGCATGTTAGGCGGCGCCTTGAGCTTTGGAGTGTCCGAGCTTGTCGGCCAGATTATGGCACCTCATGCGGATGCTTTGGCTCCGTCTGCCGATGCGGGAAATGTCGGTAACACGACGTTCAGTTCTGATAACTCAACGATGAATGCCGGTAATTCGACATTGAACGTCGGCAATTCGACGGTCACCATCGAAGGGCAGACGGATCTTGGCAGCTCTGCTGGGCAGACGGCAACGGACGCCGCTGCTTCTACTACCCAGTCGGCGCATCCCTGCATGATCATCCGTGGACATGAGGTTACTGTTGAGCAGTATCTGGAATATTATAATAAGACTGCCCCCGGGCTCGGCATTTCTTACTCTCAAATCAGTCCTCATGACATTAATGCCAAGGCGGCATTGGAGAGTTTTGGGCTGGATCCGTGCAAAGTCCATGTCTGTGGACAGGATTTGTATGATGCCCTCAAGATTTCCGCCGATCAGAATGACGGTGTCTATTTGACGCGTGATTGCACGGAATTGCATCATACTGCGAAGCGTATTGCGTTAAGTTACAGCTAAGCAGGTAGGGTTAATGCCCGGAACGCACTGTTGCGCGGCGGCTTTGACCGGGTTTGATTGATGGAATAAAAAGGCGTACAATCAAAAGTACGCCTTTTTTTCAGGAGATATTTGATGACGCCGGATAAAAAGAAGCTTTATTCAAAATATCTGAAGAGCCTCGGCGAGCTGCGCGCTTATTTGTCGGATTTGACCAACTCCAGCCATCCCGATGCTGACAAGCAGTCGCAATTGAATTTCGTTGCGATGAAGGATTTTTTGGAATTTCTTGAGGCCGACGAAACAAAAGAAGACGCCGAAGAATTTTGTCAGATTGTTAAAGACCCCAGTTCAGACGAACACAAAGAGCTCGATTCAGCCTATAGCGGCAAAGAAAGTATCGTCTTGTTTGCGAGCTTTCTTGATTTCCTTAAAACAGAAGAGGCCAAACCGCTTAAAGCGAGCGTTTATAATTTTGCCGACAACGGAGTTTCAGGAAAGCCCGAGACGCTGTTTATGAAAGCTGGCAACGAGATTGTTAAACGTCTTCCCGAATTAGCGCTTGGCTTTGGCGTCGGTATGGCTTCCAGATGGTTTATCGGAGCTGCGGCCGTGTCGGTTTTGGGCGTTGCCGCGCCTGCCGTCGTCGTCGCCGTGGGCGGCGGCCTGATTTCAGGCGCTGCGATGGCTTTGATACGCGGGCATAAAGAAATTCTGGCTCAGAAAACGACAAAAGAAAAAATCTACAAGATATTGAAACTTTCCGCCTCTGGCGGGTTGTTCGGCGGCGTGGGCGGCTTTCTCGGCTACGAAGTTATGAACATGTATGCCAAGCCTATAGCCGAGTTCCTTGCTGCGATGGATTCTTCGTCCGGCGGCAGCGATGCAGTCGAAAAGATTGTAAATAATCCAACCTCCGGCTCTTCGGGGTCTTCAAGCGGTTCGACGGTTTGCACGTCGAATTGCGTGTCGTATGGATCGGCTCCCGTTCAGGAGGCCTTTAACAACGATTATTCGTACTTGCGCGTAAATGATTGTTATGACTCTTGCTACTGCGGAAACGGAAGTTCGTACGTTTATACTCAGGCCGTCAATCCGTGCCATTCTTCCACTATTGTTACGCATTATCCAAACGGCGGCATTAAGATAACACTCAGTGGGTCGGATTGGGATTGCTATGACGGTAACCGCGGCTATTTCAACGGCGGGTGCGGCTGTGACTATGACCATCCAACACGTTGGGGCAATAACTGGGATCGTGTCCAAAATTGGTTTCATCAACACAGCGATGGATGGGATGGACATTATTCGTCAGGATGCAGCAGCTCTAACTGTCTGAACTATGTGACGTCGTATAACGATTGTTCATCGCATTTTGGCGGGTCGTCTTGCCATAATAATTGGACAATTAGCGACTGCAATTCCCGCTATTCGTGCCTTCCGGTTATGTATGTTGAATCGCCTGCGTCCGCTGCGGAGTTTAGAGGCGGGCCGTATCGTTTTGCGGCGATATTCAATCCTCCGAAACCTATTGTGTATGTTCATAATTAATCTATGCGTTCGCATACAAAAGGGGGCTTCGGCCCCCTTTTTTTGTGCATGCAACGATATGATGTGTAATTGTTGACGCTCTTTTAAGGGTTTGTGTCGGAAAAAGGGGCGTACAAACGAGCTTTCAGGAGTCCCCATGAAAATTATCGTCGTCGGCATCAATCACGCAGGAACGTCGGCTTTGCGCACCTTGCTCGCGCTGAATAAAAACAACTCGATCACGGCTTATGACCGCAACGACAATATTTCTTTTCTCGGCTGCGGCATTGCTTTGGCTGTTGGCAGCATCGTCAAGAACATTCAAGACCTCTTCTATTGCACGCCAAAAAAACTGGAAGACAAGGGCGCCAAGATTTTGATGAATCATGAAGTCGTGGCGATTAATCCCGACAAGCATTCGGTTACGGTTAAAGACCTGTCGTCGGGCAAGGTTTTTGACGATACTTACGACAAGTTGATTTATGCCGCCGGTTCGTGGCCTATCGATATTCCGGGAATTCCCGAAGCTCATAGAAACTTCGAGAACGTCGAAATCTGCAAACTCTTCCAGCATGCCGAAACGCTTATTCGCAAGGCCGACGATCCTTCCATTCGCAATGTCGCCGTGGTCGGCTCTGGCTACATCGGCATTGAGCTTGCCGAGGCTTATCAAAAGAAGGGCAAGAAGGTCACTCTGATCGATATAGTGCCGCGCGTTCTTGCCCGTTACTTCGATCCTGAATTTACGACTCTTTTGGAAAAAGACATACGCGGGGCAGGCGTCGTTCTGGCTTTGGGAGAGAAGGTCGTTGATTTTGAGGGCGTCAACAATAAGGTCACAAAAGTAATAACGGATAAGGGCGCTTATCCCGTTGACCTTGTAATCAAGGCTGTCGGATTTAAGCCCAATACGGAGCTTCTGAAGGATGCCAACAAGACCAAAAACGGCGCGCTTATCGTTGACAAATTTATGCGCACGTCTGTTCCGGATATTTACGCTATCGGGGATTCGGTCGCTATCTATCACGCCGCTTGCGGGGAGCCGGTCAATGTCGCGCTTGCCACCAACGCCGTCAAAAGCGGCCTGACTGCCGCGAGCCACATCAACGGCAGCGAGGCGATAAAAATCGAGAGTATCGTCGGAACCAACGCCATCTGCGTGTTCGGCAATAATTTGGCGAGCACCGGATTAAGCGAGGAATTTGCCAGGCAACTGGGGATGGATGCGGCGTCGAGCTTTGTCGAAGACGACGATCGCCCTCCGTTCATGGGGTCTACGACAAAAACGCGCATCAAGCTTGTGTTCGACAAAAAGACGTTGAAACTTTTGGGCGCGCAGGTTGGCACTCGCGGCGAGATCAGCCATACCGAGGTTATCTATTATTTGGCTCTGGCAATACAGCAGCGGCTGACTTTGACAGACCTTGCGGTTGCCGACGTTTATTTCCTGCCGCACTATAACAAGCCGTTTAACTTCGTTCTGGCGGCCGTTATGCATGCGCTGGGGTTGGAGTATTATAAGGAGTGATGCTTGCGGTCGTTTGGCATGAGTGGCGTCCCCGATAGGATTTGAACCTACGACCCCCGGTTTAGGAAACCGATGCTCTATCCAGCTGAGCTACGGGGACATGATCTCTGAAAATACAAAAACTTCACGGCCTTTATAGCAGAGCAAAAGGCCGTGTCGAGTTTTGAAGCTAAAGCGAATTAACTAAATATGCCATTTTACGGTGGGAATAAGGCGGATATTTGGGTATATACGCCCTATTAACGCATAGGGGCGCGACTATTATCTTTTGCCATCGGGCAGAGGGCATAAGAGGGCTAAAAATGGATCAAAGAAAAACTCTTTTTATGCTCGGCGCCGAAGACCCCGAAATGGATCGTATCGTTGAGGTTCTTGAGTCCGAAGGGCAGGATTTCGAATTCGCGACAAAGAACGGCAAACGCGTCGCGCCGTCGAATGCCTATGCCGCCGATCCTCCCGGTTTGTCGGACGATCACGATCTTATTGTGTATGTCGAATGCCGTCCCGAACACGAACCTTTAGGCATTGAGAAGAAGGTCATAGACCATCATCGCGAGGGCGATCCCGGATATAATATGGAAGCCAAGCGGTATTGGGAGGCTTCTTCGCTCGGGCAGCTTCACAATTTTCTTAAACTGACCCCGACCAAGAGAGATTTCGTTCTGGCGGCGATGGATCATTGTTTTGCGGCCGCTTTGCGCGGCGAGTGTCCGAACGTCACAAAAGACGAAGTGCTTGAATTGAAAATCAATGAAATCTCCAGAGGTTCGGATTTTACTCCCGAACAAATCCGGCAAAAGGTTCTGCAATTCCGCGAAGAATTGAAATCATCGCCCATGATCGGCGTCGGGGGAACCCTCGTCCGCGACATGCGCCACGTCTATCTTGGCGAAGGCTATACCGTTGACTATTTGTCTGCGCAGGCCGCCGTCGCATTAAGCGGCGATGCGGCTTTGCTGCACGGTAGCGATCCTGCCAGCGGGTTTAGAAAGATTACGATCTATGGAAACGTTAATCCCAAAACAATCGAAGCGTTTATGAAAGAATGGGCGCCTGCGCAGGGTTTGAGCAACATTTATGGCGTTCCCGACCGTTGCTATGGAGGGGGATACCTTCATGCCGAGGCGGCTCCCGAGTAAGTTGGAAATCAAAGTGGGGGCTTTATTCCCATAAAAAGGGTCAGTTTATCCCTTGGAAAACAGGCCGAATACGCTAGACTTGGATCATGAGAATCTTTTCGGGCGCCCTCGGGCTTATCATCCTCGTTCTTGTTCTTTCGTTCGCTTTGTCGAACAAGCAGGACGTCGTCGTCACAATGTGGCCGTTTAAGGACTCGTTGCAGACGCCTCTTTATGCCGTGGCGCTTGTGCCTTTGGCGCTCGGATTCCTTTTAGGCACCATTCAAGGATGGATAGCGAATTTTTCGTTTCGGATGAAAGCTCGCAAGGCGAGCAAAGAGCTAAACTCGTTAAAAACCGAGCTTGGAAAGTTTGGAAAGAAACGCTGAACCTTTTTACCTTTAGGGAGTCCGTTCATGAGCATTATATTCTGCGCCCTTGATACGCACGATCTGTCTGTTGCCGAAAAA
>JBAZLX010000056.1:0-11114 GCA_041650075.1 Bdellovibrionales bacterium
TTGTTTTCAAGAAGTTCCCGCAAGCGCAAGGCAATCACTTGCGCTTCCTCCTGCGGGTGGTCAAGCGTCAGGCGAACCAGTCCTGCCGCCGCGCTTTTATCCAGTTTTCCGCGCAAGTCGCGCCACGCGTCGGTTGAACCGGCGGGACGCATTGCTTCGCTCAACAACCTGACGCGCGGAGAACGCGAACGGGGAGAAGAGGAAAAATCGGCAACCTCTTTTCTCTCGACGCCCATTTTTCCGAGCAGCTTTTTCATGCTGCATTGCGGATGCGTATCGCCGACGTCCGCCCACGCTTCGTTGTCAATGTCGCGATCAAGTCCGGGCAAGACGATGGCGCCAAGGGGCAGTTCCGCAATTGCGTTCAGCAAATCGGCAGTAGCGGGAACCGAGCCGGTGGAACCTGCGGCGATAACAGGAAACTTCGGCGGGTTTTTGCGCCACGCTTCTATTTGCGCCGCGCAGACGGCGTTCCGACGCAAAGCGGGGTCTTGGCATTCTTCCGCTTCCAGAATTGCCGGCCAGTGTTTTGTGACGATTTCAAGAAACCGGAGAGTCTGCTCCCAGTGTATGGCGAATTCCTGTTTCTCGACCAGCTTAGGCAGTTCGTTGATATCGCTTCCTTCAATCTGAATCTGATCGAGAAAACGAGCCAAAGCATCGGCGGCCAAAGCGGCTTGATCCCACGACAATGTCGCATCGCGACGTTTCACTTGCTGCGTCAGAAGCATCAACCGTCTCATCGGCGCGAGGGCAGGAGGTTGATCGGGGCTTTCTTCGTCGGCAAAAGATATGTCGTCCTCGTCAATGTCGCCTAAAGGGCGAAGACGGGGCAACAAGACCGGCTTGCCGTCGGCACACTTGGCAAACGCGGCTCCCAAAGAACGGCAAGCGCGGCGGGTGGGTAAAAAGATCAAATATTTCGATAACTTAAACCCATCTCCCCCTGTTCGCCGCCAAACTTCCGCCGCCAGCGTATCAAGGAACGGCAAATCGGGTTCTATGGTGAAGACGTTCTTCACACGCTCCATCCTTTTCCGGATGCCAGCAAGTCGTTGGCGTCGCGCAAGTCTTCGGGGGTGCCGACGTGATAGCACGAGCCGTCATGTTCGATGCCGTAAAGCCGCCCTCGCTCTTCGGCCTCGTCCCAAACAACATTGTTGGAAAATATTTTTGCAGGAGGGGAAGCAAATAATTCGGGTTTCAGAATTTGCGCCGAAAGCATCACGAAAGGCAAAGGTTTCGGCAGGTTCTTACGCCGCAGCTGCCCATTGCTTTCCATCGTAAAGTCGCCGTCCGGCAAAAAGCCGCGCGCCTTGTTTGTTTGCATAACCAATAATAAAGTATCCATCGTATCGGGATTCCACGCCTCTCGCATACGGGCGAGACTCGGCGTTTTTCCGTCGGTCCACGGCAGATCGGCATTAAGAGCGAAAAACGGCAATCCGTCGAAATACGGCAACGCTTTCGCGATGCCGCCGCCCGTGTCGAGCAGCTCTTCCTCGCGCGAGATGACGATTTCAATATCGTTCCTCGATCTCAGATAAGCTTCGATCTGCTGAGCCAGATAGAAAGTGTTGACGACGGCGCGTTTCACCCCTGCCGCGACAAGCTTGTCGAGCGCGAGATCGAGCATCGTTTTTCCGCCGACCGTCTGCAACGGCTTGGGCTTCGTCAGCGTCAAAGGGCGCATACGCACGCCGTGCCCTGCGGCAAGAACCATGGCGGTGTCAGAGATCGGCTTTGTCATCGCTAAGGAGTCCGTCAAAATTATCCACCCATTCTTTTACCGGAAGCAAATAGGGCTCTTTTAAAACATGCTCTATATGATGCCGGATTCGCGGCAGAAAGGCGAATTTGTCGCATCGCCCGGTTTTAAAGGACAAACGCGCGATGATGCCGAGAATGCGCATATGGCGTTGAGCCGACAGTATAGTGCAGGCGCGCAGCAAAGCGGATTCCATAAGAGAGCATCGCGCGATGCCAAGATAATGGGCAACAACGTCGGGCAATAAGGCAAACCCGCCGTCGCGCCGGACTTCCTCGCACAGCGACGCAAGATCGTAGGCAATGGGGCCGATGCCCGCATCCTGAAAATCCAGAACGCCCAGTTCAGAGTCCGGTAAATCCATCAAATTATCAGGCATATAATCGCGCATAAGCAGGCTTTTCGGCAAACCCTCAAGGGGTTTCAAAACGGATTGCCAGGCGGCGCGGAAGTCTTGGCGCTCTTCATCCGACGCCTCGCGCCCCAAAGAGATCAAAAAATACGCGTCGAGAAAAAGCTCAACCTGTGTCGTAAAAAGCTCCGCATCGAATATAGGCAAATCTGAAACTTTATGTGCGGCAGAATCAAATCCCCGGTGAATCTGCGCTAAAACCTCGGCGGCGCGCAGAAAATACGGCAACGGCGGCTCTCCCGCATCCAGCAAAGCGCCGACATTGCGCGTTCCGAAATCCTGCATCAGAACAAGGCCGCGTTCGCCGTCGGCGGCATAGATTTCCGGCGCTTTGACGCCAAGGGAACGAAGAATTTTTGCCGTTGTAAGAAATTGCGGCGTTTTCTGATCTTCATCGGCATCCATAAGAAAAGCCGACTCGCCGGAATCTTTTGTCAGGCGCGCATAACGACGCGTCGAAAAATCGCCGTCCAGAGCCTGCGCGCGCGCGTTTCCCCACCCATGATGGTCGAGAAAGGCGGCAATGTCGAGCGGGCGAGAAGACATGGGGCAGATACCGGAACGCTCAAGAAAACAAGGGGATTATCATCCCGAAATACCGACTAAAAGTGCTTGTGCAGCATAGACTAATCTCTTAACCTGTCGGCCTGTTTGATTCAACACGGGATTTCTAATCAATGATCGGAAGCTTAACGCGGTGTCTATGCGCGGCGGCGGTTTGCGCAAGCGTGCTTTGCCTTTGCGCGGGACAGGCCGAAGCTCGCGTCCCTCAGGGCGCCGTAGCGGCTCCGGAGGCGTCGGCCTCAAAAATTAACGATATCCGCGTCGAAGGCATTCAGCGGTTGGAAGCCGAAACGGTCGTTTCTCACTTAAGTCTCGGCAAAGGCGACGACGCAAGCCCGGAAAACCTCGATGCGGCTCTGAAATCGCTTTTTGCGACGGGGCTGTTTGCCGATGCGTCGCTTTCGATGGAAGGCGGCACGCTCGTCGTCAAAGTCGAAGAAAACCCGATTCTCAACCGCGTGACTTTCGAAGGCAACGATGCCATTTCGAAGGAGGACTTGGAAAAAGAAGTCCAGCTTAGATCGCGCATGGTCTATACCCTTCCGCGCGTCGAGCGCGACGTGCAGCGGATTCTCAGCCTTTACCGGAGCTCGGGGCGTTTTGCCGCGTCCGTGGAGCCGAAAATCGTCAAGTTGGAGCAAAACCGCGTTGATCTGGTCTTCGAAATTACCGAAGGCGAGCGCACCGGCATCCGCAGCATCAAATTTGTCGGTAACGACCATTTTTCCGAAGGCGAACTGCGCGAAGCGATCAGCACGCGCGAAAGCGCGTGGTGGAGGCTTTTGTCCGCGTCGGATTATTATGACGCCGATCGCATGAATTACGACAAGGAACTGTTGCGCCGGTTTTATCTGAACGAAGGCTATGTGGATTTTCGCGTTACGTCGGCCGTTGCGGAACTGACGCCCGAACGGGACGATTTTTTTATAACGTTCTCGGTTGAAGAAGGGCCGCGCTATAAATTCGGCAAAGTCAACGTGACCAGCGAGATTAAAGGCCTCGATGGGGAAACGCTCAACAGCTATTTATCGACGCAAAAAGGCCAATGGTATAAAGCGGATGCCATCGAAAAATCGGTGACGAAGCTGACCACGATGCTGGGCGACCGCCAGTATGCCTTTGCGACGGTCGTTCCCGATGCGCAGCGCAATAAAGAGTCTAAAACGGTTGACCTGGATTACATCGTCAAGCAAGGCGCTCGCGTTTATGTCGGGCGCATAGACATCAACGGCAACACAAGCACTGTTGATAAAGTCATTCGCCGCGAAATGAAATTGGCCGAAAACGATCCCTTCAGCAGCACGGCTTTGCGGAAATCCGAACAAAAACTGAAAGACCTTGGCTTCTTCTCCCAGGTCAAGGTAACTCCCGTTGACGGCGCGCAGCCCGATCGCGCGGATATCAGGGTGGATCTGAAGGAAAAATCGACGGGCGAAGCCATGATTGGCGGCGGGTATTCATCCACCGACGGCCCGTTGGGAAGCTTCAGCGTCAGCGAACGTAACTTCATGGGGCGCGGGCAGGATATGCGGTTCGGAGCGACTGTTTCCGGCCGTACCAAGCAAATAGATACCAGCTTTACCGAACCCTATTTCCTCGATCGCAACCTGTCGGCGGGCGTGGACTTGTTTGCGACCAAGACCGACAATCAGGATGCGAGTTCATACGACATCAACAGCGCCGGAACGACATTGCGTTTGGGGTATCCGTTATCCGAAGAAATTCGCCAGAAGGTGAACTACAGCTTCCATGCCGACGAAATAACGAACGTGCCGACAACGGCCTCTCTCTATATCCGCGATCAGGAAGGGACGTCGACGACGTCCTCGATCGGACAGTCGCTGATCTACGATACCCGAGACAGCAAACTCGATCCGACCTTGGGCTTTGTCACCCACTTTGACACCGATGTGGCAGGCTTGGGTGGCTCGCGCAAATGGTTCCGCGCCAAAGTCGGCGGTACGCAATACTATCCGCTGGCGGATGACTGGATCCTGAGCGGTCTTGTCGAAGGGGGCAAGATTTGGGCCATATCGGGCTCGACGAAAGTCAACGAACGCTTCTTCATGGGCGGCGATAACTTGCGCGGGTTTGAATATTCCGGCATCGGTTCGCGCGATTTGTCGGGCACATACAAAGACGCTCTGGGCGGCACATACTTTGCGCGCGGAACGGCCAATCTATCCATGCCGATGCCTGTTTCTCCGGAATTAGGCTTCAAGGCGCATGTGTTCTCGGATGTCGGCATGCTCGGCAAGCCGGATCAGGATACGATTGCAGGCACGACCGTCGCTTACGACGACAGCCTGCATATGAGCGTCGGCATAGGCTTAACATGGGACTCGCCTTTAGGCCCCATTCGCTTGGATTATGCCGAACCGCTTTTGTATAAATCCTTTGATAAAAAGCAAAGCATACACTTCAGTTTCGGAACGAAGTTTTAAAGCCCTTCATGGTGTCGAAGGATGAAACGGGAGCCAAAAATGCTGTCGGTGGCCATTGCAGGATTGGGAACGGTTGGCGCGGCTTTGGTGCGTCAATTGCGGCAACACGCCGATTTGATCGCGTCGCGGGCGGGCCAGCCTATCGTCATTAAAGCTGTTTGCGCGCTCGCCAAGCCATCCAGACGTCAATGCGATCTGTCCGGCATTCGTTGGATTGCCGACCCGCGCGGCCTCGCGGCTCTTGCGGACGTCGATGTCGTTGTCGAGCTTATGGGCGGGGCGGACGGCGCCGCGCTTCAACTGGCGCGGTCCGCGCTTGCGAACGGCAAGCATTTGGTGACGGCCAACAAAGCGCTTATCGCCAAGCACGGCTATGAGCTTGCAAAGCTGGCGGAAAAGAACGGAGTCCAATTGTCGTTCGAAGCGGCTGTGGCGGGCGGCATCCCCGTCGTAAAAACGCTGCGCGAGGGCTTTGCGGGAGACAAGATTGACAAAGTTTCCGGCATTCTCAACGGCACCTGCAATTATATCCTGACGCGGATGCGCGAAGAAAAACTTTCCTTCGCGGCGGCGCTTGCGGACGCGCAGAAGCAGGGCTATGCCGAGGCCGATCCTGCCGCCGATATTGACGGCCCCGATACGGCCAACAAGCTCGCCATTCTGACGGCGCTTGCCTTTGGGGTTAAGCCCGATCTTTCTTCCGTCCGCGTCGAAGGCATACGCAGGATTACGCCGCTCGATCTTCGGTTTGCGGAAGAACTCGGATACCGCGTCAAATTGCTGGGAACGGCAAGGCAAACGCCACAGGGGATCGAACAAACGGTAGGGCCCTCCCTTATTCCGGAATTATCGCCGCTTGCGGGCGTAAGCGGAACGCTCAATTGCATCTTTATAAACGGACGCTTTGTCGGCCCCATAACGCTTGTGGGGCGCGGCGCCGGAGGCGAGCCGACGGCCAATGCGGTAACGGCGGACATCATGGACATCGCGCGGGGCGAAAGAGGATTTGCCTTTTCCTCGCCGGCCTCGCGCTTGCGTCCGCTCAAAGCGGGCAAGACGCAGCCGATGCGCTATTACATGCGCCTGCAGGTGCAGGACAGGCCGGGCGTGGTCGCGGACATCGGCAAAATTATGCGCGACGAGTCTCTTTCCTTTGAATCCCTGATTCAAAGGGGCAGATCGCAAATGAAGTCCGTGCCGGTCATCGTTACGACGCACGCGGGCGATGCGGACGCCATGAAACGCGCCGCCAAAAAGATCGCCAAGCTTTCGACAGTGACGGAATTCCCCTGCCTGATGCCGATGGAGGATATATAAATGATGTCTAAACTTCTCTTTTCATTGCTTCTTTCGATTTTTCTTATGCCGTCTATCGCGAGCGCCGAAACGCCCGCCAAAATGCCCGCGCCCGTGATAGCGATTGTGGACATGCAAAGAATTCTGCAAGAGTCATCGGCGTCGAAAAGCGTCCAGAAACAACTGGAGGCGCAGCGGTCAAAATTCCAGAATGAAATTGAAAAAGAAGAAAACAGCCTGCGCCAGGCCGAACAAACGCTTTCCAAGCAACGCACGCAGTTATCCGCCCAGGACTATTCCGATCGCGAACAGCAGTTGCGGCAGCGTTTTTCGGCTGTCGAAAACCACGTTCAATCGCGCCGCAAGGTTCTGGATAAATCTTACGCCGACGCCATGAATGCGGTGCGCGAAGCGTTGCTCGATGTCGTGAGCAGCGTCGCGCGCGAACGCGGGGCAAACCTCGTTATCGTCAAGCAACAGGCTTTATGGACAGATCAGCCTTTGGATATTACGGATGTCGTCCTCCAGCGTCTTGATGAAAAGATGCCCAAGATTGACATCGCGACGCCAACCATGAAGCCGGAAAAATGAAATCCGGCAATCCGACAGCTGCGCTTCTGATTATCGGCAACGAAATTCTGTCGGGACGCACGCCGGACGCCAACCTGAACGCTGTTGCCAAAAAGCTCGGTGCGGCGGGGATTCCGTTAAAAGAAACGCGCGTCGTTCTCGATGTCGAAGCCGACATCGTGAAGGCAATAAAGGGGCTGCGGAAACGCTATACGTATGTCTTTACGACAGGAGGCATAGGCCCCACCCACGACGACATTACGGTTGACGCTGTCGCGGCGGCCTTTGGCCTTCCGGTCATCGTGCATCCGAAAGCGCGGAAGCTGTTGGTTTCGCATTTTGGGAAAGAAAACCTGACGCCGGCGCGGTTGCGCATGGCGCGCGCGCCCAAAGGAGCCTCCCTGATCGAAAACCCTGTCAGCGACGTGCCCGGCATAAAGATCGAAAACGTTTATATGCTTGCAGGGGTTCCGGAAATCATGCGGGGCATGATAGATAGCGTTATTGCGGATCTGCAGCACGGTCCCTTGATGCATAGCGTGACCGTATCGGGGCTGGTTCGCGAAAGCGTCGTTGCCGACGACCTTCGCGAGATAGCGGCGCGGTATCCTGCCGTCAATATTGGTTCCTATCCGTGGGTAAAGAAGGAAAAGTTCGGCACGTCCCTTGTTGTGCGAGGGCTTTCCGCCAAAACCGTCAAGCAAGTCGCAAGCCTGCTGATGGCGCTCATGAAAAAATATGGAGTCAAACCCAGTCTAAGAATTATATAGACTCTTGCTTTTCAGGTTCGGCGCCTTCCTTGCTTTTTTCCGCTCCGTTCGGTGCGGGCTGCGCTTCAGGATTGGCAGGGGGCTGCGCTTCCGGCGTTAGCATGTCTTGTTTAATGCCCATGTTTTCCAAAGCGGCGGGCATATTGAAGAGCGGGTTTTTGCTGCCCGGGCCGACGTTTTTATAAACCAGCGCAAGGGCAAGAAAAATCGCGAGCCACAACGTGATATTGCGCAGAATCCGCCCGCGGTTAGAGGCAAAAATGCCGGGCGAGATAAAAAGCAGCAAAACCATCGAGACCAAAGCGGTCAACATCAGCGTTGTGTTTGACATAAAGGGTTTCCTCAAAAGAAAAAGCGGAAGAGAGACTTTTTCTATACATCGGTTAAGGCCTTATTTGCAAGGAAAGGAAATCAAAAGGGTATGGCGTAAGGATTTTTGCGCAGATTTTTGCCTTGCCAGGGCTTTGCGCGAAGAACGCTTTTGTCTCCGGCGATAAACTTTTTAACTTCGGCGGATACGCGGTCAATAACGTCCGTCCAATCGCCGGGTTTTTTCTGTCGGAACAAGCGCGCCGAGCCATACCATGGGCTGTCCTCGCGCTCCAAAAGCCAGCGCCAGTCGCTGTTAAAGGGCAACAGGACAAAAACCGGCTTCCCCAAAGCGCCCGCCAGATGCGCCGTCGCCGTATCGACGGAAATGACAAGATCGAGCTCGCCGATAAGGGAGGCCGTGTCGGAAAAGCTGTTTAATTCCGGCGCGGCATCGAAAATATCGGTGACGGCGACGTTTTCAGGAAGGTCTTTTTGCATAGAGACGAAATGGTCGGCTCCGCAAGAAAGAAGGGGCTGAATAAATCTGAAATCAATAGACCGCGCCGCATCGTTTCGATAATTGGCGTTACCGGCCCAGACGAGGCCGATGCGCGGCAGAGGAAGCTTCTTCAGCCGTTTGCGCCATAAAGCGCCGTCGGGCGCCGTCAAATAGGGAGCAGGCGGTATATCGTTCAAGCGCGTTCCGAAGAAATAAGGCAGGCTCGACAAACGGCATCGCGCTTTTGCCAAAGGCTCGCGCGTATTTTCCGAAAAGATGCCGACGGCGGGGAAATTTTTCTCGCATAAAGCGACAAGCGTCGGGCGCACGCGAAGCGTCAGGTATTCCGCGCGTTTGAACAGCAAGGGGATGTAACGCAGAAATTGGATGGCGTCGCCCAAACCCTGATCTTCATAAAGCATAAGGGCGGATAATTTTTCTCCTTGCCAAAGCGGCAGGTTGCTTGTGTCCGGAGAAAGATCGGGACGTTTTTCCCATAAGGCGAGGCCTTCCTCCATATCGCCCATTTGCAGCCGCGCCATGGCCTCGCTGGCATAGGCGTCGGGAAAGTGTGGAAGAAGGGCGCGAACGCGCGCGAAACAAGCCGCGGCTTCTTCGGGGTGTCCCCATGCCCGCAGAATATTGCCCATAAGCAGGGGCGGATAATTTGGGTCAAGCTCTTCGGCCTTGAGCGTTTCTTTGTAAGCGGCGGCCAGGTCTCCCTGTTCGAACAAAAGAGCCCCATAGTTGCCGTGAAAATGAGCGTTGCCGGGCTGCAATCCCAAAGCATGGCCGTAACATATCGCCGCGTCGGCCAGATCGCCGTTGTCTTTCAGTATTTGCCCGCCCATATCCCACGCTGCGGCGAAATCCGGCGCGGCTTCCAGTAATTTTTTAATGGATTGCAAAGCCTCGTCGTTGCGCTTGAGCGCGCGCAAGATAACGCTGCGATTAAAACGCGCCGACAGAAGATCTGGTTTTGCCGTAAGCGCCGCATCAATCCATTGCAATGCAAGTTCGGACTTTCCCTGCTGTTGGGCGATAATGCCCAACATGTGCAGGGCATAAGGCTCATGCGGTTCTGCGGCCAGAATTTCGCAGCATAGACCCGAAGCGATATCGAGTTTTCCCTGCGCATGGGCCTGCGCCGCTTTATCGAGACGGGCCTGAACGGTCGAACTCAGGCGGCCTCCAGCAGGGCATAGGCATACCATTGCGGCAGCGATTTGCCGACAACGTCGACAATCATCGCATGCGCAAGTTCTGCCGTTGGCTCCTCCGCCTTAATGACGGTCCATGCCGCGGGCGTATTGGCGATACGTTGCAGCTCGGGCATAAGCGCCGTGACCGAATCGTTCAGCCCGGCGCGATTGACGGCCTGCATCACGAAAACGTCCCGTGCGGGCAAGACGACGCCGCATCCGGCAACGTGCGATGCGAGCAAAACGTCCTGATCCGTCAAATTCGTTTTGTCGAGGAACATATTGAAATTGCCGACAAAACGAGGTTGCGTAACGCTGGTTCCCTTGTTGGCCGTCAGCAGGCCGCGCATGGGGCTTGCGAAGCCGCAGGCGACAAGAATCTGGAACGCCTCCAGGATTTTTTCAGGATTTTCGCCCTTGCCCGAAGGATGAGCCAAAACATCGCCGACCCCGACGGGCATCAGCGCCATCAGATCGAGAAGCTTGTCATAAAGAGGGCCCGACAGATCGATCATCTTGCCCTTGACGGCGAAGGCGGGCGGAATTTGCTCGCGGGGCACGACGATGCCGTAGGCAAAGCCGCCGAAAAGCTCTGCGGGGCTTGTTGACTGCTCGCAAGGCGTCTTGATCCATATGTCCGAGCGAACCATGCGGTCGAGCGTAAAATCCTTGATCGGTTCATAGAAAGGACTGCTGCGGCACGAAACGATCAAATCTTGGGCTTCTTGGGGGATAACCAGCTCGACATAATTGGAAGTGAGCGTCGCGTCTCCGGCATAGATAAAGCCGCGCGATCCCGCCGCGAGCAGGGAATCGAACGTTGCCGAAGCCGCCGTCGCGCCGTCAAAGAGCGAAAAGAAATCGCGCGGCGCCCTTTTGGCAAGAGCCTTTTCCAAAGCCTTTGCCATATCGGGGCGTTTGTCGAAGAAAGAAGACCCCAGCGTTTTAATTTCGAGCAGGAAATCCTGTTTCTGCTCCGAATCCATTTCAGGCGCCAGCTCCTGCACGAGGAAACGCAAAGCGCCGTCTTCGCGGTCATAGGCGCGATAGGACGTGACGAATAAGCCGTCCGGATTCAGCCGCTTCTGAGCCAGATCGAACAAAGCCAGGCGTTCCTTGGCGGAAAGAGGTTCCTTGCTTTCGTCGCAGCATAAATAATCGAGCATCGGCGGTAAAGACGATCCGTCGGCAATCCGCGCCAGCGTTTCGGAAGGAGAGCCCGTCAGGAAAATGACGTTAAAAGTGCCGCGCTGGGAGGCCATTTCCTCGGCCGCTAC
>JBAZLX010000057.1:0-10855 GCA_041650075.1 Bdellovibrionales bacterium
TGTCGGGAAGCGCACGCGCGGTTCTTCGGGGAATGACGAAACAAACCATTAATAAGTTGGTTTGATAGAAAACCAAAAGCCCGGATATCTGACATAAGATATCCGGGCTTTCTTATTTCCAGCGCATTACAATTTGAGCAGCCTTCATGCCTGAGCGCAGCGCCCCCTCAATGGTTGAAGGCAATCCAGTAGCCGTCCATTCGCCAGCAAGCGCGACATTTTTCCAACCTGTATAAGAAGCGGGACGGCAAGCATCTTGTTCCGGAGTTGCGGCCAACGTTGCGTATTTTTCTAAGAAAATCCGATGCGGTGGTAAGGCTTCTGGATCAAGATTTAAAGCGGTTGCGACTTCTTTCCATACAAGCCCGGCAATTTTTCGCGTTGGAATTGCTTTGTAACGTTCAGCACAACTGATTGTGACAGAAGCAAGCCCGTTGCGTACAAAAACCCATTCAGAATAACCGCCAACAATTCCGGTAAATCCACCGTCAATATTCGTCTTATCAAGGCGAAAATGTGCGTTAAGGATTGAACGAAAATCAGTTGGAGTCGGAACTTCAGGCAAAATTTCACGCATAAACCAGGCAGGCAGGGCAAGAATGACCCAGTCTTGTGGCCCAAGCTCAACAATTGTGTTGTTGAAGTCCAGTTCGCGCACACAGTCGCCTTCCCACAGCATCGAGCGCAAACGATGGTAATATTTAATCTCAGTGCCGTACCGACGAAGAACGTTAAGGCATGGTGTAACAAAACTTTCCGACAATCCGACTTTGGGGATCATAGGAATGCAGGCATCTCCTCCTGCGCCAAAACTTTGTGCAAAAACGCTACGCAATAGGCTGGCGGAAGCAATTTCCGGTTCGGTGTTTAAGGCCCCAATAATTAGAGGTTCCCAAAAACGCGTGTAGAGACAGTTTTTATTTCCGGCCAATCCTTTGAGCGTCCCCTTTTTTCTGACAAATAAAATACGTAAGGCCGACAGATAATCTAAAGGAGTTGTTCCCGGAATACGGCGATCTTTGTCTAGTATCCACCAAGGGATTATCCCTTTGTTCATCTTGATGGTCCATCGTTCTCCATTGGTAAGGTCGATGAATGGGAAATAGGGGGTGCCGGAGCCTGCCATCGTATCCAAGGCGCCAGTTAGGTACAAATAATCACGTACAGCGGCATTGCCCGAAAAAACCAAATGGTTGCCATTATCGATACGACATCCAAGTTCCCGATCGAGAAAAGAACGGCATCTGCCTCCGGCGAAAGGGGCGGCCTCGTAGACAGTTACTTTTTCGCCCGATAGCGAAAGTTGTAGGGCTGCGGATAAACCTGCCATTCCGGCGCCAATAATATGTATTTGCCGGGTAGTCATGCAAAATAACCCTTAAGAAGGAAAAACAATTTTTTCCATTTTGGCAAAGTAATGCGATGAGACGGATTGCGCCAGTCTTCTTTGACTAGACGGTCAAAGATTGCGCCGTAGTAGCTTCTCATGATGCGTGCAGGACGCATAAGGGGAGAACATTTGTCCATGTAAAAGTCGGCCTGCTCATAATGTTTCTGGGCTTGCGTAGCTAAATCACGACAGACAAAGGAAAGCTGCGGGAGGTGTAAAACTTCAACGGGATCGCGGGAGGCAATGCCGTGTTTTTCTAAAAGTTCACGCGGCAGATAAAGCCGTTTCCTTGATGAATCCTCTGATAAATCTCTTAGAATATTTGTCAGTTGCAAAGCTCTACCCAGATGATAAGCGACTTTGACGGCATCGTCTCCGGAGTCGCCGAAAATCCGCACGGAGATTCTGCCAACGGCACTGGCTACGCAATCGCAGTATAGGTCGAGTATTTCAGCATCAGGGGCAACAATGACTGAAGAGTCCATTTCCATGCCGTGAATAATATCCAAAAAGTCTTTCTCGATGAGGTTAAAGTTTTGGACGGCTGGAAGAAGTGAAGTGGTAATAGCGTTGCTTGTTATACCTTTAAATAGATATCCTATGTATAAGCGCCATTCGTGCAGCTTCTTCGATGCTTCATCAGGAGAAAGGCTATCGTCTGCAATGTCGTCCACTGTGCGGCAAAAACCATATAGCGCATACATTGCTTCCCTTCGATTTTTAGGGAGAACTACCATTCCGGCGAGAAACGACGAATGCGAAGCAGCAACTTGCGCTTTTACCTGACTAATGGCTTCAGCATAGGAGAGAAAAGTCATAACCAAGCTCTTACTACGCCAGACAGCGTTGCGCAAAAGATTGAGAATTTATCAAGCTTAACATTATCACACAAAGGATCGCGCCTGCGAAGCAGGGAGGCCAGCTGTATGGCCAGAGAGTTGATAACTGAGACTTCCATGCTCAGCCGGACATCCGCGATTTGATGAGAAAAATCGCTGGCATCCTTCAGCATCGTATCGAGACGATCAAGCATCTCGTCTATTGTGGCCCTCAGTTCCTTTGATAATTTATCTTGCGCCAAGTCCTCGATGCGCGCGCCACGTATGGCGAGCATGTCTTGAGGAATATATACGCGGTTTAGTTTTCGATAGTCGTCACCGCAGTCCTGTATATGGTTGATTATCTGTAAGGCGTTACATAAAGAATCGTTTGCCCTCCATACTTTTTCGCCAATGCCATGCAGTTCCAGGACATGTCTCCCGACAGGGGCCGCGGAATAATTGCAGTAGTCAATCAGATCGAACCAATCGCGATAGCGGTGTTGAATTGCGTCGCGCTTAAATGCCGTTAGAAGATCTAGGCTGTGTTGCGGAGAAACGCCGGTCTGGCGCAGGCTGCGGCGCAGTTCAACAGCAGCTGGAATGTCGTTTTTATTGTCATCAAGAAGCGTAACGGCAAACGTTTCGAGGCGAGAAATTTTTTCCTGAGCGTTTAACGAGGGGCTGTCGCTAATGTCATCGGCAGCGCGAGCAAAATTGTAAAACGCGCGAACATGGGGGCGCAAATCGCGACGGATCAGAAACGACCCAACCGGGAAGTTTTCTGTATTACAATTCTTTCCACTTGCAACATCAAGATTATCGGCAGTCATATTTTCCCGGCGAGACGTTTAAAAAGAGCCGTCCTTCCTCACAACAGCATAGCCCAAGTTGCAGCAGCATATACGAAAGTTTTTACAGGTAAAGGCAACATTCAACCCTATGTTAATTCATATAAACGCGTTTTTTGTGGAATTTTATTGGAAGAATTACCCAAAAACATGGCTTGTAGAATGGCTATTATATTAATAGCCTATCACTGATGTCGAAGGCCTTTTCGTCCAAAAGTAGTAATATTTTCTATGTCAAATGAAGTGCTCATTGCTGAAAATTTAAATGCATTACCCAATGTGCGGCATGCCTTTTTTAAACGGTCATGGAACGACCCCAAGAAGATGGCCGCTTATCTCGAAGTATCTCCAGAACATTTTTTAAGCTGTCGTCAGATTCACTCTTCGAAAGTAGTTTCGGTAAAAGATGTCTGGAATATGAATAATGCTCCAGAAGCCGATGCCCTGGTTACAAATAGAACGGGCGTGGCTTTAGGGATCTTAACCGCAGATTGCGTCCCAGTATTATTTGCTGATCCTGAGCGTTCCGTAATTGGCGCGGCTCATGCAGGATGGCGCGGCGCTCTGGGTGGAGTGCTTGAGAGTACTGTAGAGGCGATGGAAGGGCTCGGCGCTCATAAAAAGTCTATTCATGCGGCTCTAGGGCCTTGCATTTGGCAGGATTCCTATGAAGTCGGCTCTGAGTTTCCTGAGCCATTTCTGGCTCAAACCCCGTTAAACGAAAGATTTTTTAAGCGTTCCATTAAGAAAGGCAAATATCAGTTTGATCTACAAGGATTTGTTATAAACAGACTAAGCGATTGTGGCCTTGCTTCGATTTGTCCGTCTCCTGCCGATACCTACGCGGATCCCGATCATTATTTCAGTTACAGGTGTTCGGTTCAGCAAGGGGGCGAGCAGAAAGGAAGGCTATTATCAGCTATAACCCTTCATTATTGAGGAAAAATTTTGGGATTTGGGAAAATACGTTAGAAATCTTGAATTAACTAGGGTGATATGCTCAATACACGCTTTAACTTAGAAACATAAATGACCGACCAAACACACATTCGTAATTTTTCGATTATCGCGCATATCGACCACGGCAAATCAACGTTGGCGGATCGGTTGATACAGCAATGCGGCGCAGTCGAGGCGCGTGAAATGCGCGAACAGATGCTCGATAACATGGATATTGAGCGTGAACGCGGCATCACGATTAAAGCTCAGACTGTAAGATTGGCATATAAAGCCAAGAATGGAGAAACTTATCAGTTAAACCTGATGGATACCCCGGGGCACGTTGATTTTGCCTATGAAGTCAGTCGTTCTCTGGCGGCATGTGAAGGATCTATTCTGGTCGTTGATGCGTCGCAAGGCGTTGAGGCTCAAACATTGGCCAACGTCTATCAGGCACTCGATAACAATCATGAAATTATCCCTGTGTTGAACAAAATTGATTTGCCTGCGGCAGAACCGGATCGTGTCAAAGAGCAAATCGAAGATGTGATCGGTCTCGATGCTTCAAACGCCGTATTGATTTCCGCCAAAACGGGTAAGGGGATCGAAGATGTGCTGGAAGCAATAGTAACAAGTCTTCCTCCGCCGAAAGGCAACCCAGAAGCACCGCTTAAGGCCCTTTTGATTGACAGTTGGTACGATTCTTATCTTGGGGTTGTTGTTCTTGTGCGCGTTATGGACGGCTCAATCAAAAAAGGCCAAAAAGTGCGCTTCATGGCGACGGGTGCTGTTCGTGATCTTGATCGCGTCGGTATTTTTACTCCCAAAAAATGTGAAATCTCCGAATTAACAGCCGGAGAGGTTGGTTTCATTACGGCGGGGATTAAGCAAATCAGCGATACAAAAGTTGGCGACACAATTACGGACGAAAAAAATCCGGCGGAAAAACCGTTGCCCGGGTTTAAACCTTCTGTGCCGGTCGTGTTTTGCGGCCTGTTTCCGGTTGATGCGGCTGAGTTTGAACATTTGCGGGAATCTTTGGGCAAATTGGCGCTTAATGATGCGAGCTTTAAATTTGAGCCTGAAAGCTCGGTGGCGTTGGGGTTTGGGTTCCGTTGCGGTTTTCTAGGACTGCTACATCTTGAGATTGTTCAGGAACGCCTTGAGCGCGAGTTTAACTTGAACTTGATAACAACCGCTCCGTCGGTGGTTTATAAAATTTATCTGACGGACGGCAGCATGAAAGAATTGCATAATCCTGCTGATATGCCGGACCCCGTGCGTATTGAGCATATGGAGGAGCCGTGGATTAAGGCGACGATTCTGACGCCGGACGATTATCTTGGAAACATTCTCGCGTTATGCAACGACAGGCGCGGCGAGCAGGTGGAACTCACATACGTCGGATCGCGCGCGATGCTGGTATACAAGCTGCCGCTCAATGAAGTTGTGTTTGATTTCTATGATCGCTTGAAATCTATTAGCCGCGGCTATGCAAGCTTCGATTATGCCCTTGATGGCTACCGAAATGGCGATCTTGTTAGTATGTCTATTCTTGTGAACGGCGAGCCTGTTGATGCGCTTGGCATTATTGTTCACCGCTCGAATGCCGAGGGGCGCGGGCGAATATTGTGTGAACGCCTAAAAGAGCTTATTCCAAAACATTTGTTCAAAATCGCCATTCAAGCTGCTATTGGGGGACGGATCATTGCTCGTGAGACAATTTCGGCTTTGCGCAAGGACGTGACAGCAAAATGCTACGGAGGAGATGTGTCCCGCAAACGCAAACTTCTCGACAAGCAAAAAGAAGGCAAGAAACGTATGCGCCAGTTTGGCGAAGTCGAAATTCCACAAGCGGCTTTTATCGCTGCGCTAAAAATGGGTGATGACAATTAATGCCTACAACGCGATTTGCGCCAAGCCCGACCGGATACTTGCATCTTGGGCATGCTTATTCGGCGTTGTTTGCTTCTCGCGCGGCAGAAGGCGGAAAATTTCTTCTGCGTATAGAGGATATAGATCCTATCCGCTGTAAATCGGAATTCACCGAAGCCATATTTGAAGACTTGCAATGGCTCGGCCTTAAGTGGGAAGAGCCTGTGCGTCGGCAATCCGAACACATTGCCGAGTACGCAGCTGCGTTGAGCGTGCTGCGGAAAAATGGCTTAATCTATCCTTGTTTTTGCACGCGACGGGAAATTGAGGAAGAAGCTCAAAAATCCGGCGTGGCGCCTCATGCTGAGGATGGAACAATAATTTACCCCGGAACATGCAGGTGTTTATCGGACAGTGAGCAATCAGCTAAACTTGCCAAGGTAAGTGAGGTGAACTGGCGACTGGATGTCGCTGCTGCGACCAGATTAACAGGCTCTCTTTGCTGGCATGATCGCATGCGTGGTAAAGTTGAAGCACATCCGGAAATATTCGGTGATGTTATTTTAGCCCGTAAGGACGTCCCCACAAGTTATCACCTTAGTGTTGCCGTTGACGATCATATGCAGGGAGTGACGCTGGTTACTCGAGGCGAGGATTTGTTTGCTTCAACTCACATACATAGATTGTTGCAAGCGTTATTGGGATATGAAGCACCAGAATATTTTCACCATGAAATCATGAAAGATCCGTCGGGGCGGCGTTATGCCAAGCGTGACAAATCGGTGACACTGAGAAATCTGAGGGAGCAGGGTGTCTTGCCCGAGGAGATAATTTTGAGGACACGAATATGAGAAATTGTGTATATTATCGAAAGTATATTTATGTCTTACGAGGTCTTTTCTTTGTCTTTGGTTGCGGAGATTGGGATTGTAATTTTGCTCGTTCTTTTGAACGGGTTTTTTGCCATGGCGGAAATGGCAATTGTATCCGCGCGGCGCGCGCGGTTACGGCAGTTGGCAGACGAGGATACTCCCGGAGCGCAACTTGTTCTTGATATTGGAGAGTCCCCATCGGAGTTTCTCTCAACCGTTCAGGTTGGCGTAACGCTGAACAGCGTCTTTGTCGGGGCTTTCAGTGGCGCGACATTGTCGGAAGAGTTCGGAAATTATCTGAATACATTTCCATGGATGGCTTCTCATGGAGAACTTGTAGCTCTATTCGTGACCGTTATCGGTATTACATATCTTAGTCTTGTTATTGGCGAGTTGGTTCCCAAAAGAATTGCTCTTGCGTATGCAGAGCCCATTGCGGTTCGCGTGGCCCGCATTATGGGTGCGTTGGCACTGATCGGCGCGCCTGTTGTTTGGCTTTTGTCCTTTTCGACGGATTTTGTATTGCGAATTCTGCGTCTTCGCGATTCCAAATATCACGGCGTGACAGAGGATGAAGTTAAAGATGTTATTGCCGAAGGTATGGAATCCGGTGCGCTGAAGCCAGCCGAAAAAGATATGATGGAAGGGGTCATGAGATTGGCTGATCGTACGGTAAGAACGATCATGACCCCTCGCATGGATATGGTATGGCTTAATATTGATGATACGCCATCGAACCAAAAGAACATCATTCATGCCAGCGGCTACAGCCGGTTTCCTGTTGCGCGAGGCGATTTGGAAGAGGTGTTGGGTATTGTTCATGCCAAAGATTTGCTTAATGCAAACTTTGATGGCCTTTCTATGTCAATTGCAACAGTCATGCGTGCGCCTCTGATAGTGCCAGATACGACGCCAGTATTGCGATTGCTTGATCAGTTTAAGCGTTCGGGGCAGCATGTTGCTGTTGTCGTAGATGAATATGGAAGTGTTGAGGGACTTGTTTCGATCACGGACATTATTGAATCCGTTACAGGCGGTTTGCCCGGAAGGAATCAGGAAATTATTGCCAAGCCCGTGCAGCGTCAGGACGGAAGCTGGCTTTTGGACGGCATGATGCCGATTGATGAAGTTGAAGCCTTGACAGGACTGAAAGACATGCGCGGCGGTGGCGATTTTGAAACCATTGCCGGATTTATGCTTGAGCATTTAGGCCGTGTTCCGGTTGAAGGTAATAATTTCCACTGGGAGGGCGCCCAATTTGAAGTCGTGGATATGGACGGTCGACGCGTTGACAAAGTCCTCTGTCATTTGGATCCTAAAAGATAAAGCTCAATTGTATCTTATTTCTCTTGTGCCTGACCTTTGTCCTCCGGCATGTGGATAGGCACGCCTGGCGCATATTTTACGCGATGCATGGCCGGCATTGATTTGACGTGGGCAACGTTTGGCGCGCCGACAATCTGGCTTGTAAGAAATTTTTGGAAAGCTTCCCAGTCCTCGGCGACAATTTTCAATAAAAAATCCGTATCTCCGGTCATAAGATATGCCTCTCGAACCTGAGGCCAGCCCTCGATCAATTTAGAAAAATGAGTAATGTCGTTTTCGCCATGATTGGTTAGAGAAACCATAGTGAACACGGTAATCCCAAAACCCATTTTGTCCGAAGCAATGTCCGCATAATAGCCACGGATATATCCGGCTTCTTCAAGAGCCCGAACGCGCCTCAAACAAGGCGGTGGCGAGATGCCGACTTTTTTCGACAAGGCAACATTTGTAATGCTGCCATCCTGTTGTAGCTCGCGCAAGATACGAAGGTCGGTTGGATCGAGTTTGACAAGCTTCATAACGAAGCCTCTTGTTTCGAGTTTCTGGCCTTAGATTAGCACATTATTATGTTGACTTCTATTGCAACAAAATATTCTGTAGAATAATACACGCACCTGTTTACGATTGTAATCTTAAGAGTATTTTATTTATGCCTGCGTCTTCAATAAATGAATCTCACGCGATGTCCGATCTATCCTGTTGGGTTGTAACGGATGGCAGGGCAGGTATGGAAAATCAATGTTTGGGGTTGGCTGAGGCCTTGGGGCTATTACCTGTGGTTAAACGTATTAAACTGCGCAGTCCATGGAAACAGCTTAGCCCATATCTTAGGTGTGGACTATCGTATGCAGTCAGCAACGAAGGCGACCCCATTACTCCACCTTGGCCAGATATTTTAATTGCTTCCGGACGTGCCAGCGTTCCCGCGTCCCTTTATGTGCGGCGTGCCTCAAAGGTTGGGGAAAAAGGGGGAACCTTTACTGTGCAAATTCAGAATCCAGTCATTAACCCATCTTTTTTTGATCTGGTTGTTGTCCCGCGTCATGATCGTTTGGAAGGCACGAATGTTATGGCGACTTTGGGCTCTATGCATCGGATTTCATTGGAAAAGCTCGCGGTTGAAGCTTCAAAATTCTTGCCGCAAGTCGCATCTCTGCCATCGCCGCGTATAGGGGTATCAATTGGTGGAAGTAATGCTGTTTACAGCTTTTCGTCCGAAGAAATGCAAAACGTGGCAATGCAGCTCAAAGCGTTAGTCATGCGTGAGGGAAGCCTTATGGTGACGATCTCGCGACGCACGGGTGCCGAAAACTTAGCGATTTTAAAGAAAACATTACACGGTACTCAATCGTATATTTGGGACGGACAAGGAGAGAATCCATACTTTGGAATTTTGGGTCTTGCAGAAGCGATGTTGGTAACATGCGACAGCGTCAATATGATTTCGGAGGCATGTTCGACGGGCAAGCCTGTCATGATTATTGATTTGCCAGGCGGTTCCGAAAAATTCAGGTTCTTTCATCAGTTAATGCGTGATGCGGGAATGACAAGGCCTTTCAGGGGTCGCATAGAGAGGTGGCAGCATGCTCCGCTTGATGATGTTCGCCTTGTTGCTGAACGGATAAAGGCCATGTTGGAGCAAAGACTTTCATGAGCAAGGCTTTTACAAAAGATAATGATGAAGAAGACGACGAAGAGATTGATCCTAAAGCTGTATCTTCAAACAGCAAAAACTATATGACCCCCCGCGGTTATGGGGCTCTACAAGAGGAATTGCGCCAACTGACGCGCATCGAGCGTCCGAAAGTTGTTGAGGTTGTCTCTTGGGCGGCAGGAAACGGAGATCGTTCGGAAAATGGCGATTATATATATGGCAAAAAGCGTCTGAGAGAAATTGATCGTCGAATCCATTATCTGACAAAAACGCTTGAATCGGCGGATGTCGTTGATCCTAAACAGCAAAAAAATCGTTCCCAGATTTTTTTTGGAGCAACGGTAACTTATGTACGAGAGGATGACAGCACGCATACGGTTACCCTTGTAGGCGTCGATGAGGCCGAGCTGTCAAAGGGAAAAATTAGCTGGATATCCCCCATCGCCAAAGCGCTCTTGAAAGCTCGAGTCGGCGACTCAATTGAAGTGCGAACGCCTTCCGGCATTGAAATGATAAAAATACTTAAGATAACCTATAGTAAAGAGTGATCGGACGAGTCGTTTCAAAATTTGAGGTCGGGACATGTCATCATTTGTGGCAACTAAAGATGAGACGCTTTTAGTTTTTGCGCTTAGAGAAGAAGCGCAGGGATTGTTTGATGATTTTCAAACGATCTATACGGGGATCGGAAAAGTCAATGCTTCTTACAAGCTAATGCTAGGGTTGGCGGCATGGAAAGAAAAACACGGCGAGTACCCCAAGCTTGTTCTTAATGTTGGAAGCGCAGGCTCAGGCCTTTTTCCGCGCGGGAGTATCGTCAATTGCACTCAGTTTATTCAACGCGATATGGATGTTACGGTTTTTGGGCATGCACTTTACACAACGCCAAACGAAGACATTTCCCCTGTTTTTTCGGTTGGCATTCGTTGCGAGGCCTTTCCGCAAGGTGTTTGCGGAAGCGGCGACAGTTTTGTTACCGACAATAAAATGTGTGGCTGGAATGTCGTTGATATGGAAGCTTACGCTTTGGCAAAAGTGTGCGCTGGCCAGAAGGTTCCTTTTTGTTGCTTGAAATATATTTCAGACGGATCTGACGGTCAGGCGGTCGAAACATGGGCGAACGCTTTGGT
>JBAZLX010000058.1:0-10792 GCA_041650075.1 Bdellovibrionales bacterium
TGTCACGTGGGCGATCGTAGCTGTTCATCTTTCTGCGCCAATTCCACTGTTTTTATGTGGTTATTATATGCTTAGGGGGTTAATATCCCGTTATGCAGTCCAAACTAACTATCTGGCACTGCAGCAATATTTTATTGCCGTTCTTGTTCATAAAATATTTAAATAATGCTTTTGATTTATATAGATAACTTCATTCATTAAATGATCCCTATTCAACGCAGCCTTTTTCCTTCCCTTCTCCAGACCAACACATTCCCCATATAACATTGATATACACAAATGTGATCATTCTCGATCACATCTTTCTAATACGGGCCTTTGGAATTCTCGCATATATTATTGATTTATATGATGTTTTCCAAACACCCTATTATGCGGGAACGACTCCTTTGCGCTCCAAACTCCCCCATCCCTTCGTTTTGCGAAGAAATTGATAATATCCCGCAACGCGCCAAAAATTGCACAATTGACGGTACCCAAAATTCTCGACAACCGCCACAAGGCCGATAATGGCCAGATCGCGCGCGCGAGGAAAACGCTGCAATTCCATCTCTTCCAGCACAAGGGATCCTACGCTGATAAATACGCCGAAGATAAAAAACGTCGCAATAAAAGCGAGCATAAAATGGGTATTCAAAACACCGGCCCACCAAAACAGAGGAACTAGCAAATAACCTAAAACTTCAGCAATGGGAGAAAATACATCAACAAGAAAACTGTACGGCAGCGCCAATGTTCCCATACGGCCATACCGGAAGTTTAAAAACATCCGAACATGCTTGAAGAACACTTCAAGCGCGCCTCGTTGCCACCTTTTTCGTTGCGACGAAAGAGCTTTAAGGGTCTCGGGCCCTTCCGTCCAACAAACAGGTTCGGGAACATATCGCATGGAATAGCTGCGTTTATTTTCTATAAGATACCTGTGCATTTTTATGATGAGTTCATAATCTTCGCCCACCGTACCCAGCGAATATCCGCCGACTTCGACAGCAACGGAGCGCTTGAAAATACCAAAGGCTCCGGAAATGATGCTGAGCAACCCCCAACGACTCCACGCCAAGCGCCCCATAAGGAAGGCACGGATGTATTCCACTACTTGAACTAATGCCAAAAAGTTTTTGGGAAGTCCTACCCTAATCACCTGTCCATTCTGAATCTCGCAGCCGTTCAAGATGCGAATGGTTCCCCCGACGGCAACCATATGCCTTGGATCCTCAAGAAATGGCCTCACAGAGCGAAGCAATGCCTTTGTCTCCAATATAGAGTCCGCATCGACAACGCAAAAGAGAGGATTGCGAGAGAAATTTATTCCGGCATTGCTGGCATCCGCTTTGCTTCCGCCGCTTTCTTTATCCACAACAATAAGATTCGTATATATTTCCGATCGGTATACGCCTTTGACTGGCTTATGCGGAACGACTGGATTCCATGCGCGTTGCGTAAGTTTTAATGAAAAGGCTTTGGCGAGAATAGACAATGTTCTATCCGCCGATCCGTCATTTACGACGATCACTTCGAAATCGGGATATTCCAGCGCCAACATGGACTGCACACTTTGAACTATGCAGCTTTCTTCGTTATGCGCCGGAATAATAAGTGAAATTGGCAACGTCACGTTAGATATCAAAAGCTGCCAATCGGATTCCATATCCCCTGCTTGAGATTGCTTACGCAGCTCTTTCCACGCCACAGGAAGCTGCACCATGTATATGGCATTCTGAAGAACCCCGGTGATCAGAATAACCCAAGAGATGCCTAGAAATATTTCAGAATACCGCCAGAAAAATTCGGACAAAGACTGAGAAACGTCGAAGATCATGAGAGCCACTCTCTTTCGGAAATAACCTGTCCCGCTAACATTGCCGCCGGAGAATCCGATCTGCTAATGGCGTTCAAAACGGACAGCCCGGCGTTTCCCATTTTCGATATGGCTTCTGTCGCGCGAAACCGAACCCACCAATCGTCATCCGAGGCTGCCCTTTTTACAAGCGCGTCCAAAGCAGGAACATATGCCATTTTTCCTAAAGCCATGGCCGTCTGAATCCGAACAGCAGGATCCTCGTCATCAAGGCATTTTGATATCAGACGCCCTGTTTCTTCCGTTCCCAGTTTTCCTAAAACAGAAATCGCTTGAGCCCTGATTTCGGAATCCGGATCGTCGACAAACGGAAGCAGCGGATGGACCGCTTCAACGGAACCGATACCCCCCAAGGCAAGGGCGGCGGCGTTTCGAACCTCTCGCTTTTGGGCATGTTTTATGAGCTTGATTAAAGAAGGAATAGCCGGTTCACCAAAACGATACAAGACATCGGCAAGGATAAGTGTATTTGTCTGGCTGGCGGCGATCAAATCATTGACGATTTCGTCAATATTGTTCGGCCCAATAATAGAAGAATAACTTCGCAAAGCAGCAAGATGAACGTATATGTCCTTCGAAGATATCTGTGTCTTGATAACCGGCAAACTGCGCGAGCTACCAAAATACGATAAAAGAGTAATGGCCTGAATGCGTTTATTTTTTGCTTCGTTGGTTGCCATGTTCTCAAGATAGGCCACCATATCCCACTGCTCCATCAACGCAATGGCCTTAAGAATATCGTCACCACGTATCGACCTCAACAGATCAAGCGCAATGCCAAGAACTATCGGTTTGTCCTCTTTATCAAGACGCGGAAGCCCCTCTTTCTTGAGAGGAATCTTGGCAGCCATTACCGCATAAAAACATTTCTTGATATATTCTTTGCGGTTCTCTGTTTTCTCGATTTCATTTTCCTGCATTTTTCGTCGAAAAAAAAGAAGCGCCAACATTCCTGCGGATACGACAGCAAAAAGACCTGCGGCAGCCCACAAAAACGACAATACATATTCGTTAAAAGCTATAAGAGACATTGGCGTTTACACCATTTCTCAAGTAGGATCCCTGTCTGTTTTCATGCTCATACCCGAAGCGCACAGCCATCTGCGGTGAAAGATTCATAGACGCGCCGGTAAAGAACGCCCTTGTTCTCGCTGTCATATTTTGTTCGGTTTCTCCAGCATCCGAAAAACCGAAATTCACCGACAAATCGGACATTATTTGAACGTCAAGGCGGGTATCGAACCCGAAAACCGGATGCCTACCCTGCTCTGCCACCCAAATGCCTCTTGCCTGAAACGCAAAAGCGTCTAGAGGTTCTATTCGAACCCCTGCCTTGAAGGTATCGACGGCTTTTGTCGGATAACGGTCTTCATGCGCCGTTCCAAGGAGCCAGAAAGGCGCAAAATCCCTCTTTTCCGCAAGGCGCGTATCCGCGCCGACATCCAACTGCCAGCGAGGCCTGAATTTCGGATCTGGCGAGGCCACAACAAAAGCAGAGCCAACAAACCACGAGGAAAATTTTTGAGAAGCTCCGATTTTATACTCAGAGTCCGTTTTGCGATATTTTCTGACGAGATTATATCCTCCGTAGACCGCAAGCGCACGATCATCAAAAAAACGCGTCAATTGAGCTCCGCCCTCATAATGGTTCGGAAAATTGACGCGCGTATATTCGCCATGGATAAACGTTGCATCGAGCCTCCAATAAAAACTTTCGGGCGACGTTTTTGCATTCATAGTCCTTTTTAAGCCTTCTTTTGCTTCAACATAGTTTGGGCTTTTTAAAAGGATAGCTCGATACTTCGCTTCGGCTTCGACAAGTCTTCCCTGATTAAGGGCAAGATTTGCCTGAACCAACACTACATCCAGATTATTTTTGTTTAACGTGTCAAGTTCCTTGGAAGCTTCGGCATACTTGCCTTGCCATACAAGAACTCGCGCCCGCTGAAGTTTTAATTCTTCATCCACCGGATATTGTTTTATTCCTTCATCAAGGAGGCGGCGCGCGCCAATAAGATTGTTTTTCTGCGCTAACCCCCTGCTATCTGAAAGAAATTCTTCTGCCGTCTTGGCATTTGCGGCAAACGGCAGGATTAATGCAAAACAGAAAAAAATGGAGACAAGCCCTTTCACGTCACTTCTTTCTTTGTCTGCGAAGGGCCTGAGAAACGCGCATCACAACCTCGTCCGGATGAAACGGCTTAATGATGTAATCGGCAGCGCCTACGCGGAGCCCCTCAATAACCTCTGTTTCCAGTTTTTTGGCAGTTAGAAAAATTACTGGGATGTCCTCAAGACTCGGGATTTTGCGCATGGCGCGCAAGACGGCTATACCATCCATCCCAGGCATCATTCGGTCAAGAATAACAATGTCAGGGGTCTGTTTTCTAACCGCTTCAAGAGCTTGAATGCCATTTTCACAGGATACAACAGTACATCCGGCGTTGCTGAATTTGAATTCAAGCAGAAGCCTTACGTTTTTGTCATCTTCCACAATAAGGACACGAGCGGCGTGTCTGCTAAGATGCGTCCTAACTTTTTCCGCCAGCTCTTCGGGAACAAAAGGTTTCACAACGTAGTCCACGGCCCCCGCCATAAGCCCGCGCATGACTTCTTCTGTTTTATCGCTGGCCGTCAACATAATAACCGGGATTTTTGATAGTTCAGGATCCCCCCTGATTTCTTCCATAAATTTCATGCCAGAAATGCTGTCTTTCATCATATCATCAAGAATTACCAATCCCGGCTTATGCTCCAGCATAAGTCGTCTGGCATCCTCGGCATTTTTTCCCGTGAATATATTCACGTCTTTTTCCAACAGCGTGGCCAAAACAGCCAAAATGTTTTCATCATCATCTACAACAACAACTGTCGGACGTTTTCCGGGCCTCTTTTCTCCTTCCCTTCCGGCATTGGAAGAATCCAGATGTGTAGAAAGAGAAGACGCCTCAACATCGCCATGCCTTTCTGCTTCCAAGCCCTGACACACATCGATCATGTTATGAATGGGCTTTTCCAGCTTTTTGGCCTCAATCATAATATTTTCATCAAGCAGCTTCTCAATTTCACGCGCCGCATCGGTCAAAAACAAAAAGCCGTACGTTGCGCCGGTTCCTACGTATTTGTGCGCGATTTCTTTGAGCTCCTGCCGTTCTGTTTCCTTCAATTCATTTTTTTCGCAAAGTGCGGCGAAAGATTCAAGCTTCACTGTCATTTCTTTCGTGCGAGCAATATAATCGGTGCGCAGCTTATCCATTGTCGCCTTCATTTCTTCTTGGGCATTATTTGGCATGGCTTTCCTCCCAAATATCCTTAATTTGTTTAGCAAGCGTCATTGGATCAAAAGGCTTTACGATGACGCCCGTCGCTCCCATAGCTTTGTATGAACTGACTTCCGAAGGCTGAACGCGTGCCGTCAAAAATATAACGGGAATATCGGTCGCCTCCTTTTTCTTTCTGATTTCGGCGAGAGCCACCGGGCCGCTCATCTTGGGCATCATGACGTCAAGAACAATCAAGTCGGGGGCTGTGTCGGCCAATATTTCCAATGCATGAAGCACATCGGCATCGCATGTAACCTCATAGCCTCCTGTCAGCTCCAGACTCATCTTGGCAACCGATAGGATATCTTCTTCGTCATCAATACAAAGAATGCGTTTCAGCTCTTTAGGCATAGACGTTCTCTTTTGTTTGGTTAACTCAACACAACGTACTGCCTTATCGTTTCAACAAGACGGTCTTTGGACATCTGGGATTTATTAATAACCTCGGTGACATTCTCGCTAATGTCTTTGGGAACGCGCTCATTCGACAAAATGATAATGGGGATGATCTTATCCCTGACAAAAGGTCTTTTTTCTACCGGCATCATTTTTGGATAATCGGAAATCGGAATTGAAATTAGAACAAGAACAACGTTTTCCGATTTAAGAATTTGTTCAACATCTTCCGGCGTATTGGCTTGTTTAAATTGGACAGCACCCCCCATTTCCCTAACGACGGGAATGAAACGCTCCATATCGTCCCCTATATACAGAATCAGTGGGACGCCCTTCGGACTAATCATAAGATATGGATCCATCAAGCAAGAAGACGTTACGCCCGACACAGCCTCAAGTATCGGGAACTCAACCCAGAACACGGATCCTAGGGAGGTTTCTGTCTTATAACCAATATTACCCCCCATATGTTCTGCAAGCCGTTTGCATATATATAATCCTAAACCACTTCCTCCTTTGTTTCTTGTCTGAGATGCGTCCGCCTGAGAAAATTTTTGGAAAATGCGGGAACGAAACTCCTCAGGAACACCCATGCCGTAATCTTTAATGGAAATTCGAACGACATTGTCCTTGGTGGTTGTATATATATCCACCTTTGCCCCACCGGGAGAAAATTTTGCCGCGTTTGAAAAAAAGTTCACTAGAATTTGAACAAGCCGCGCCGCATCAACATTGATAAACACATCGGGATCTGGAAATTTGCATTCAAATCGAACAAAATATTTGTCAGCATATGCTTTTGTTGATTCAACGGCCTGTCTCATAATATCCGACAAACTTTCCACTTTCATTTCGAGACGCATTTGTCCGGATTCAATTTTATTAATATCGAGAACGTCGTTAATAAGCAGAATAAGCCGCTCGCAATTCTTATATGCGATAGAGACTAGTTGATTGACCTGATCGGGCAATTGCTGCGACATCGCGCCAACCATCAGGCCAAGAGAACCGCGAATAGACGTCAGCGGGGTGCGCAATTCATGGCTAACAACTGAAATAAATTCGCTTTTCATTTCCTCCACTCTGGCTTTTTGAGCCTCCAGCGCCGCGACCTGTTTCAGACTTTCTAAAAAGGATTGAATGGTTCTCGCCATATCACCGATTTCATCGGTTCTGTCTTTTTGAGTAATTTGTAAATCAAGATTTCCTTTGGCAATTTGCTTTAATTGATGATCAAGCTCGACCACAGGATTGGCAAAAGAGCGCGCAACCCAGTAGACTCCACTTACAGAAATTATTGTGATAATAAATACAAAGAAACCAAGCCTACGTTTAACCAATACCATCTCATTTTTAATATCTTCCGTATATACGCCTCGACCAATGCCCCAACTCCATTCCGGAATCATTCTTATGTACGATACGCGTTCATTAGGCTCCTCATTAATTCCAACCTCGGCTTTTGATGGCCAATAATATCTATAAAAACCATCGCCTTTTTCCTTTATAATCTTATCGAGGTCTTTAAATATCACCCGATTTTGAGTATCAAGGATGGTATGAAGATCTCTTCCGTTTAAATGCGGGTATATTGGGTGATACACCATTTTGGAGGAGCTTGAAAAAATCCAATAGTAATCGGTTGGGGTCGAAAATACTTTCTGCACAAGATTAAAAATGTTCTGTTGCGTAACGGATTCGCTTTCCTCCCTTAATTTTCCATTCTCTGCTTCAAAAGAAATAATTCCCGCCATTCTGGTAACAGCTCTTTGCCCTCGCTCATAGCTGTTTTTATAGTAGTAAGATTCGAACGAATGAATGCTTGCAACAAGAACACCGAATATTCCAATAAGCATAACAAAAACTATCAGGTATATGCGATGGGCAATGCTGAATTTCAGGCGAAGATTAAACATACGCTTTTCCCATCGGCAAAACGTCCTCATGTTTCATTGATTATAGTTTTTATATAAGGCGTAATTTTTATATCTACTGTCTGGATATGGTGAATCAGCCATTCCTTAAGAAGCATCATCAGCTCTACGGCGGCCTTCTCCTCATCGCCAGCATTCATTTTTTCCTGAATGTCGCCGATACGCTTGATCATTTCCCGATGTTCTTTAACGTGCATGTCGGCATACGGATAAGCTGTCGACCGGAACAAACTTTCTTCATGATTAAAATGATAGACGCTATATCTTGCAACTTCATCAACGAGGTTTTGCAGCTCTTCCTTCATGTATTTTGTGTTGATAAGATCATGCAACGCATTGATCGTTTCCATCAAATGGGCGTGTTCGGCATCAATAGTGGGGTTGCCTATTTCCAACCCTTTATTCCATTCTAAAAACGGCATGATACTTTTCCTTTGGATGATGTTCTATTTACCCAAAGAACTATTTATGAAAAAATAATACTCGCATACCTTCGAATGCATAGTGCGGTTGTGGAAATCTCAACGCTTGTTGATGAGCTGTTTTGCCAGAGGAGACCCTTGAACTCAGACAATGGTATGTCCGTCGGCATTGTACAGAAATGCCGATAGGTTTTTTCTTTCAAATTTTCTAGCTGCTCTGTTTTGTTTTCCAGAAGGAATAGCCCACGCCCGCACCCAAAATGCCGAACGTGATAGCAAGCGATGCGCCAATCGGAAACTTCTCCCAACCCAAAAGCTCCGCAATAAAAGTCTTGCCGCCAATAAAAATGAGCAAGACCGAGAGCGCATATTTAAGATAGTGAAAGCGCTTGATAATGGCCGCCAAAACAAAATACAGAGAGCGAAGTCCCAAAATCGCAAAGATATTGCTCGTAAAAACAATCATGGGATCCTTGGTAATCATAAAAATGGCCGGAATGCTATCAACGGCAAAAAGAATATCCGCAAATTCTATCATGACGAGGCACAGGAACAAAGGCGTAACCCACGTCACAATTTTCCCGTGCTTACGCGACGGCTGCCGTACAAAAAAGTCATGTCCATGAAATTTATCCGTCACGCGCAAATGCTTTTGCATAAAAGTCAGCGCGGGATTATGAGCGATTTCCTCCGCCGGCTTGTCCTTTGAACATAGCATCTTGACGCCGGTAAAGATCAGAAACACCGCGAAAACATCGAGCACCCACTCATATTGGCTGACGAGCGCCGCACCAAGCCCGATCATCACGCCGCGCAAAACGATCGCGCCAAGAATTCCCCAGAACAGAACACGGTGCTGATACAGTCTCGGCACATGGAAAAACGAAAAAAGCATCGCCATGACAAAGACGTTGTCAACGGACAAAGATTCTTCAACGATAAAGCCCGTGAAGTATTCGGCAGCCTTGGTTTGCCCAAGCTCGAACCAAATCCAGCCCCCGAACAGCAGGCCTATCGAGACATAGAAAGCCGACATATAAAGGCTTTCCTTCATCTCGATCTCATGCTCTTTGCGATGCATAACGCCTAAATCGAAAACCAACAGGGCAACCACGACGGCAGAAAAAATCAGCCACATCCATAAGGGCTGGCCTGCAAACTGGGCCATAAGAAACGATGATTCAAACATTTTCTAGGGGTTCTTTCCTAAACGAATATCGAGAAACGCCGAACGGCGCAGATCGCGCAAAAGGCGGCGAGCCTGAAGCTCAAGCTTTTCGGTACCGATAGAGCGCATAATCGCGTCCCGATCAATGCTCGCGTTTTCGTTGCGACTACAAACAAAAAGGACGACAACGCCTTTATCCGTTTCAAGCGGCTCGCTGGCGCTCCCTACCGCGACGTTACGCACTTTGTCGGCAATATCGGCTGGCGCTTTCGACAAATTCATCTCGCCGAGTCTTTGCACCCGCCATCCGGCAAAAGCCCCGACGGCATCCTCTATCCCCGTACAAGACTTAACGGACGCGCGTACTTGCATGGCTTCTTGCAGAACAAAATCTTTATCCGTGCCCGCATAAGGACGAAAAGCCTGCGCAAGACTAAGGCTGGCCTTTGAAGGATCCCCTAACGAAATAGTGCGCTTATCCCTCACTCCCAGAATATGAAAACCGTTCGCCGTACGAATAGGATCGCTGACTTGCCCACGACTGGATGCCGCCAAAGCGCGATTAAGCTCGGCGGAAAGCTGCCCCTGCATAATCCATCCGATGTCGCCCCCCTGCGAAGCCCCGGCGCCTTGCGAAAATTGCCGTGCAATAGCGCCGAAATTGCCGCCACCCCTGATCTGTTTGACAATATTATCAGCGACTTGTCTCACTTCATCTTCGTCTTTTGGGTTGTCTACGGTCAAAAGAATTTCGCTAACAAGATACTCCTCTTTGCCCGCGTCGCCGCGAATGCGGTCAATAACGGCGTCAATTTCATCCTCGCCGATCTCTACGCGAGGCCGCAGCTCGCGCTGCACAAGTTTCTGCCACAGAAGGCCATTGTTGACCTGCGATATCATCGCCTGCCCGGAAATGCCCCGCGCCTCAAGAAACTTCAGAAGATCGCCCGGAATTTTATTGTCGCTGGCAATGCGGCTAATCACGGCATCAACTTCTTCTTTGGAAACGCTAATATCGAGCCGCTTGGCTTCCTGAACCTGCAACTGCTCGTCAATCAAGCTGCGCAGAATCTGGGGCAACATATGACGGCGCGCTTCAACACTATCCGGCATCCCCGATGAAAACATAACGAGCCGCAAGCGCTGTTCCAAATCAACCGTTGTAATAATGCTGTCATTAACGACGGCAACAATATCCGAACGAACACCCGGCATGGCGCGCGGCGCAGCCAAAGACGGGGCGGATACAATCATCAACAGGGTGAGGATAAGAAGTTTTTTCATGCAGCCCATGCTAGTTGGATTTTTTGCTTATGAAAACGAAAATTTTGCTTTAGAATCGACGGAAGAGATCATAAATGCTCATTCATGCATCTTGCGTCGTTATAAACGGCAAAGCCGTTCTGCTCGCAGGGCCTCCCGGCATCGGGAAGTCCGATCTGGCCTTGCGTTTGATTGATGAGGGTGCGCAATTACTGTCCGACGATCAAGTTCTACTTCGGCTGGAAAAGGGCGCATTAACGGCCTCCCCCCCGTCCCCTATCGAAGGACAAATCGAAATACGCCACATCGGTATTGCTAAGATGTCTTTCGCAGCGGCGGCGCCCATTACGCTTTACGTCGAATTGACGGCCTCCAGCGATGCCTTGGAACGCCTGCCTGAGCCTGATTACATCCTTCTTCTTGACCAT
>JBAZLX010000059.1:0-10733 GCA_041650075.1 Bdellovibrionales bacterium
ACGAGGGCCAGCGCAGATTCGCGCAAAGCGTAATTTGAACGTTGCGATACCGTCAACGAAGGATCGATGTATCCTCCGGCCCAGGGTTCGACGCTGGCGTCAATATATAAGGCCCCCTTCTCCTGGCATAACGAGATGAGCGCAGTCGAAGAAACGTCAACCGACACATTGATGACAAAGTCCCCTTTGCTCAGATGAGATCCAAGAACCTGACGATAATTTTCCGGGGTTAGGGGATTAATTTCGAAAGAAATATTATATTTTTCCGCTTCTTCGCGTCCGCGATCGTCGGCAGTCGTAATAGAAATTTGTTCAGGCTTGACATCAATATGGCGCATGATCAAAGGCAAAACGCCCTGACCGATAGAGCCGAAACCGATCATGAATATATGGTTCTTAAACGTCGCAATCTTGTTTTCACTAGGCATAGGACTTCTCCCGATAACACAACGACAACAAAACTTAGGAGGAGGGGTTAGCTCGGAGAAACGATTCGCCGAATCCCTGTGGCTAACCCTAGCTATTATTTCACAACCTTCAACTGAGTCTTCCGTGTTTCCGGAGCGTTGGGGACGATCTCGATTTTCGCGTCAGAGTAGAATCCGTTGAATCGCGACTGAGAAGCCGCCATATAGGCGCCCATGCCTTCAAGAGCGATCCAATCGCCTTCGCAGGCGTCTTCGGGGAGCATGAAGGGGCCAGCCATATAGTCAACGGAGTCGCAGGTAGGCCCGTAAAACCGGAACGGAACGAGCTTTTTGCTCGGCGCCTTCTGATCCTTGCGGGAGAGGCGGAAAAGCTTCGCGCTGTTTTTCCAGCCCATCGAGGATACTTCGAACATGTTGCCGAAACTTCCGTCGTTAATATAAAGCAAATCGCCTTTGCGCAATTGAACCTTGACGACAAGGGTCGAACAATCGCCGGACAATCCTCTTCCCGGTTCAGCCCATATTTCACAACATTTAGGCAATTTAAGCTTGGCAATTTCCTCGCGGATGACGTCGAAATAGGCCGTCAGAGGCAATATTTCCATGCCCAAGCCGCGAACGGGGAACCCGCCGCCAATATCGAATACGCGCACCTTGATGCCCGAACGGCGAATAATATCGCCGCCCTTGCGGATGGCATCGGCATAGGAAGACGGGTCAAGCGTTTGCGACCCGACATGGAACGAAATGCCCGTTCGTGAAGCTTTGGAGGCCGCCAGTTTCAGCAAATCAACGGCGGCATCGGGGGTGCAGCCGAACTTGCCGGTCAACTGGCAGGCCGCGCTGCCCTTGGGCATGGCTATGCGTATGACAATCAGCAGATCTTCCGCATGATCGGTTTCCTCAACAATTTTATGGATTTCGTCGGCGGTGTCGGCAACAAAGTCGCGAACGCCATAATCAAAATAGGCTGCGCGAATGGCCTCTCGGCTTTTAACGGGGTTCATAAATGCCAGATGGGCGCCCGGGAACATCGTTCTAACGAGCCTGACTTCGCCTAGCGAGGCGACATCAAAATGGTTAATGCCCGCTTGGTGGAGAATCTCCAGCACATAGGGATCCGGATTGGACTTAATGGCATAAAGGCTGTGCCCGGGGAAATTCTCGACAAACATCCTTGCCTTTTGGCGCAGTTTTTCCGGATGCATGCAGTGAACGGAATGTGCGGGCCGTGCGGTTTTGATAAAGGACTCGACGCTCGACGCGCGTGGAAGCGCGGGAACTTGCGGTACTTCAAATGCCGGGAATAAAGAAGACGCTTTGCCCAGAACCTTGGATCGGGAAGCGGAATTTTTGTAATTCATGAACGGAGCCCAATATTGAAAAATTACTCTATGACGCGTTTATTTTATGGATGCATCCAGTCTTCTTCCGGCCACGCCCATTCCCAAAGCCAGTTTCTTGCGGACACCGGCCTGAACCAACCCACCCAAGGCATCAATTCCTGATGAGGCTCGCTGGGAACCCAATGCTCGGACCAAAGCGTAATGACCTTGTTTTCGTTAAACTGGTGCATAACGACTTCCGTGTTTTCCATTTTTAACAAAGACAGTTTTGCGCCAGCCGTGTTGAATCGAGGCGAAACAACGTTTGCGCTTTCCGCTTTTGGCCATAACAGCACAACGCCAGCTGTATTATATTGCTGCAAAACAGGCGTTGAGGTTTCTGTGCTGTGCCACAGAACTTCCGAAGCAGCCATATGTAAGGAAGGCAAAGATCCGGATTGATAAGCGGTGTTCATAATATTCATCGTCCAGCCCTCTGGAACAAATTGTTACCAGCAGCCAGAGAACGGCCAAATGCGCGAGCGAAGAACTTCCAATGAAGGAAATCCAACGTCATCGAAAAGAGGCGGATGTATAGGATAAGAAGCGCTACACACTATCACCAACGCCTCGCGTCAGTGCCGACCCTTACTTCTTTGCCTCGCAACCAAGACCGAATCCGAAAAGTCCTTTTGCAACACCATGCTGCAATAAAAGCTTTCGGAAAAATTCCCTGCTGCATACCACTCTCCCGACTTCATCCTTCGGACTACGCCGGGCGGCAAAGCGTCGTTACATAAACCAGTGGGGAACGAAAAAGGTGGTATGCCTTCGCGTCCTTGGGCCAGTGGTACGTGCGCTTCCGTAAGGACGAGTGTGTAATCCAAAATATTTTACAATCAATAAAAATTTTGGGATTCAAATTATTTCTCCCCCCTGTGTCCTGAGTGCATCACCCGACTCGGGACGGGGAGGCCTTCGGTCTGCTTCCGGCGGATAGGCAGGAGCACCGTTTCGGTTCTGTCACGAAGAGAAGGGGGTGGCTTCGGTGCTTCCGCGCATAAGCTCTCGCCCCGCCTTTTTTTGAAGAGGGCGCTCCCCTGAAAAGACGGGTGAAAGAAAAAACACCATATTTTTCAGCACTATTTGGCGTTCAAGCTTTTCTTTCTTTCCCTGATTATTTCCTCTATAGAGCATCCGTATTAAAAATGGGGACGTCCCCTCAAGAGGAAATAGCATGGCAAAGACTTCATATAAGAATTTAAAACAGCTCGGACACTCGGTCTCCATACCGGACTCGCCCAATCACGCGCTTATCGAAAAGCTGCCAAGCCCGTTTGCCGAACACGACTATGTCGTCCGCTTTACCTGTCCCGAATTTACCTGCATTTGCCCGGTGACGGGACAGCCTGACTTCGCGACGATCGTCATAGACTATGTGCCCGGGAAGTGGCTTGTCGAAAGCAAGTCTTTGAAGCTCTATTTTCAGTCTTTTCGGAACCACGGCATTTTCCACGAGCCTTGTACGGTAGGCATCGGGGATGCTCTTCTCAAGATCCTTAAGCCCAAGTGGATACGCGTTTCGGGTTACTGGTATCCGCGCGGCGGCATGCCGATTGACGTGTTTTTCCAGAAAGGCAAATTGCCCGCCGGAGTCGTCGTTCCGGATACGGGAGTGTCCCCCTACCGCGGACGAGGATAGATCTTACGACCTAAATTTTCCGAATTTCGCGGTATTCGGATGGCGTATGGCCGTAGGTTTGGCGGAAGTGGGTAATAAAGTGGCTGGGGTGGCGATAGCCAAGAAATCCGGCAATCTCGGAAATGCTTTTTTTGTCATATCGCAGGTCGTCGAGGAACCAGCGCGCCTTTCTCATGCGTAAATCGAGAAGCTCTTTCCCGAAACTCGTTCCCGCGGACGAAAAAGTCGTTTGCACCGTTCGTGTCGAAAGATTGTGCGCGCGCGCCAGCAGGGTTTGGTTAAAGCCCTGATCGCAGCAGCGCGTGCGCAACGTATGACGAAGTCTGTAAAACAAAGCCTCTCTGTAACTTGTCGAAACTGTTTTGGGCGGACCTGCGACAAGAGCAAGCAGACAACAGATTTGTTCGACGATGGCATCGGGAGGGACGGAAATCTCTTTGAGCTCCGGAGATGATAGAGCCGCAAGAGTCGACGCCAGCGCCTTTCCGAAAGGAGAAAGATCGAGCAAGGGCTGTGCCGTGATATCGAAAGGAAAAGGCACCCAGCGCTGAAGCAAAGCGCGCGGCAGCAGAAGAGACGTGGCTTCGGAAGGAGTGACAATATTATATGACCGGGGCTCGCCGGAATATGTCAGAAAGCAACCGCCAGCGTTCACAAGAGATTCTTTTTGGTTTTGTTTTACGACAACCGCTCCTTTGTTCACATAGGACAAAGAAAAAACGTCGCTTGGGTTTTGCGTGCAATCGCTCTGTGAACGCTCGTGTAAAGAAGGAGTCATTCGATAGAGATAAAGACGACTTTCTCCGAATTTGTAGTAGACGGCTTTGGCGGAAAAAAGAGTGTCGTTGACGAGAGAAATTTTTCCTCTCAAGCCAACCGAGAACAAATGGTCTTCCCAAAAGGAGAGAGCTTTATTTCCTTCCAAGCCTTCTGTTGACGCACGTGCTCTAACGCTTTCCATCCACGAGTCCTCAATCTGAAGTAGCAAAAGAAAGTCTCGGATACCCTCGTTATATAAACACGAAGAAACTGTTTCATATAGACGAAGGCTAGTAGGAAAACTGTTTTATTCCACCACGGGTTGTGGTCTCTTAACCATATCGAGACTGTTCCAAGACGCCCTGTTTGGCAAGAAATAAAGCAAACAGGGCTCGGCCCGACTCCAGGTTTCAATACAATAGTATTCAAAAAGACCTCCTTCTGAACTTTTGTTACCCGCCTCAACGTCAAGCCATCATCCTCGGAGAAAAACCATGCGCCTTTCTGACTACAGCATATCGTCCAAAGTCATCTTGGTCATCGCCACCTTGGGTGTTGTTGCCGGGGCTATCGCAACATTGGGAGGCTATGGTCTTTCAAAAATTACAACTGCGGCGGAGGAGATCAACGCAAGCGGCAAGGACATTCGTCTTGGCGCGCAGGCGTACATATATATTCTTATGTTAAGCCGCGGTGAATACCGTGCGGCTGTGGCTCCTAACGAGATCGGGGAAATCATGCCTCTCATCAAGCAATACAAAGAGGTGTTTGTAGATCGCATATCGAAGCTTGAAGAAGGCGCCTCGGCAAAAAACAAAGAGCAAATAAAAAAGATCCGCGCCGCATATGACGAATACTCCGCTTTGTCCGACAAAACATTTGCTACGGCGGAAAAACACAAAGGTGCCGAAGCCTCTGCGGCGCAGAAGGAAATTTATGATGCTGTTATGCTTGCGCGAAAGAAAGCTACGCAAGTAACGGACGAAATTACGGCATTAAACGCCGGCTTTACGGAGGAAAACGATAAAATAGCGGCGAAGTCGGAAGAACTATCGGCCTTTCTTAGCGTTGCGATGACAGTCGTAACTTTAGGCGGCATCGCTTTTGGTCTCTTTTTAGGCATGTTTATTTCAAGGAAAGGAATCGTCGGCCCCATCCATATGATTGTTGACTGTCTTTCCAAGTTAGCGGACGGGCAACTGGGCATAGACATCTATGGAACGGATCGGAAAGACGAGGTAGGGAACATCGCAAAAACGACCCTAATTTTTAAGGAAAACATGGTCAAGGCTAAGGAACTCGAAATGGCCGAAGCTAAGGAACGCGCAGCTAAGGAAGAACGAGCCAAAAAACGAGCCGAAGCGACGGAGCGTTTCGAACATGCCATGTCAGAAATCGTAAAAAGCGTTGCAAGCGCGTCAACGGAACTGCAAGCCTCGGCGCAGTCTCTTGCGGCGACGGCAGAGGAGACATCCAAGCAATCAACGGTTGTCGCAGCGGCGTCCGAACAGACAACGGCGAACGTGGCGACTGTCGCAAGCGCGAGCGAAGAAATGACAGCTTCTATCGCAGAAATTGCACAGCAGGTCACAAGATCGTCGCAAATAGCCAACAAAGCCGTCGAAGACGCCAAGAATGCAGGTAGCAGCGTCGGCGCGTTAGTCGATGCGGCCAAAAAGATTGGCGACGTGACCGAAGTCATATCGGGGATCGCGGCGCAAACGAACCTTCTGGCTCTCAACGCGACGATCGAGGCGGCAAGGGCAGGGGATGCCGGCAAAGGCTTTGCGGTTGTCGCGTCGGAGGTCAAAAACCTCGCCAACAATTCCGGAAAGGCGACCGAAGAAATATCGGCGCAAATAGCCTCGATCCAGCAGATCAGCCAGCAATCGGCAACGGCCATAGATCAAATCTGCAAAGTCATTCAAGAGATGGATCAGATTTCGACGGCCATATCCGCCGCCATCCAGCAGCAAAGCGCGGCCACCAAGGAAATTGCGCACAACGCGACGGAAGCCAGCAAAGGCACGTCGGAAGTTTCAAGCAACATCAGTTCAGTCAATACGGCAGCGAACAGTACGGGGGAATCCTCGCATCAGGTTCTTCAAGCAGCTCAGGAACTGGCTCAACAGTCCAATAGGCTGAAGAAGGAATTTGACTCGTTTGTTGCAGCATTGGCAGCCACCTAAAGGAAACGGAAGAGTAGTTTTTCAGATTAGGGTCCGTTTCCTAGGGCCCGCCGGAGTCCTCAAAGCATCTCCTCCCCGCTTTTGCTAGAGGCTCCGGCGGGTGATTTTCACCCGTTCGACACAGAAAGCCCCTTTTTTTCAGCGCTCGTTGTTGGCGTTGACATTTCTTTGAAAAAAGACTATTCGATAGTTATGAAACTATCAAATTATTCAAAAATCTTCAAAGCCCTCTCAAACGAGCAGAGGCTAAAAATATTTATGGCCATCTATGAACAGTCGCTGAAGGGTGATGGTGCGGTTGTATCCAAAGCCGACGAAGGCTGCTGCTGCCCCATGGAGAAAGCCTTCACCAAGATGTGCAAATGCCTGTGCATATCCAGATCAACGGTTTCCCACCATTTTAAAGAGCTTCAGAACGCCGGGCTCATCGTCTGCGAAAGAAAAGGACAGACGATCCTGTGCCGGGTCAATGAAGCTGCAGTCAATTCCATCAAGGAATTCCTGCAGTAGGTTTTTTTGCCCATATTGTTCGAAAGTATTCGGACAATAGAACTGAAAGGAGGTGATGAGGATGACAAACTGTTGCGGCAAGGATGCGAAATGTCTTTGCGATCAACTGAGCTGCGAGGTTACCGAAACGCAGGACGGTGTTCGCGTTGACATTAAAGCAAAAGACGAAGCCAAAACGGGATCATTAAAGGCTTTAATAAAGGCCATGCATGATTTCTGCGGCTGCTAGCTAAAGGTGCTGGAGGTGGGCCCGCCTCCAGCATTGTTAAAAGCCGTCAAAAGGCAAAATTAACCAAACGTGATAAGCTCTTTCTGAAACTATTCTGTTGGAATATGGTTCAGTACAGGAAGTTATTTGTGTGCGTTCATAATTATAAAAGGATATTCGAATGATGACTCCGACCCGCATTGTTATGGAAAGAAAAAATCATTTTGTGCATATCGGCAGCGACACGTTCAATCTGGATAATCCTGTTGATTTGCCAAAGGTCGTTGCTCTTTTTTCTCAGAAGGATTTCATCCGCAATGCGGTAGAGACGTCCCGGTCTTGGCAAGACAAGGTAGAGCAAGCAGAGCAAATCGTCGGCATACTTAACCTGTTTTCCGATGATGATTTGGCGAAGGTGTTCAACGTCGGAGATGCTGCCAAAACGCTTATAAAGCGCGATCAGATGGAATCAACAAGCCGCCTTATCATGAGACTATCCCCGGCATTGCAGGCCAGGAACCTTACAGACTACGGTGTTGCAACAACCATAATTGACGAAGTGGGCGGAGCCTTATTCCTCAATGTAATTCTTCCGAACTTGCCGATAGTAATTCAACCGTACGTCCTTCATGATTCGGACACCCAAAAAAGCCTGAAGCTTCGTCCCGATTTATATGCAAAAGCCCAAAACATCGAAGCAAACTGGCCAAGACCGGAAGAACCTAAAGAGGCTGATAAACAACACCCCCTGGATACGTTAACGCCCTAAGTGAAGGAGCCGCCATGTCGCCACAATCTGTTCAGGAAGACCAAAAGAAAAGAATTATTGAGCTCGAAGATTATCTCTTTTTTCAAGAAAGAAACGATATTCGTGCCAAATATCAGGAAGAAAGCGAAAGAGCCAGAAATACGAACGATTGCGCCGTCGCCGCGTATCTTAAAAGCACAAGCGGGTGCAATCTGGGCGTCCCCTTCTTTCTTTCAGAAAAACAAAAAGCAAAAGCCGCCATCATCGAAGAACGGATTTTACAGGATGTGGCCGATATGAAGGCCAGCCATTGTTGGCAGATTGTGGCCAGCGCGCTTCTCAAGCACCAGAACGAGGTTGTAGAACACTTTATCCCTAAACTTGGCTATGCCTTGAACGCCCAAGGCTTTCCGTACAAAGCGGAAAAGCCGCATCCCGTAAAAAACCATTCGACGTTGCTCCACATCTCTCTTCTCGCCGATAATATGGATGGAGCGGGCATGTTGATGCTGGCAGGCGCTGATTTTAAGGGCAAATATAACGATCCGCGAAGTGAAGCATCGCCCCTGACGCCGGAAGAAGATTTTCAAAACAAAAGGGATTATCCACCGATTTCAGCCGAAGATTTCGCCGTAATTCTCCATCGCCCCGCTCTCAGGGTCGCAAGTTCTGACGGGAAAACCCCCGCTTTTGTCTAAAAAGCCTTTTTACGTATCCAAGAAGCTTCTCAGCTTCCTTGACCGCGACGGATGCTTCAGCTTGCGCAAAGCCTTCGCTTCGATCTGGCGAATACGTTCGCGCGTGACGCTGAACTGCTGACCGACTTCTTCAAGCGTATGGTCGGTGTTCATGCCGATGCCAAAACGCATGCGCAGGACGCGTTCTTCGCGTGGCGTTAGCGTTGCCAAAACGCGGGTTGTCGTTTCGCGTAAATTCCCCTGAATAGCCGAATCCAAAGGCTGCACGGCGTTCTTATCCTCGATAAAGTCGCCCAAGTGCGAATCCTCCTCGTCGCCGATAGGCGTCTCGAGGCTGATAGGCTCCTTGGCGATTTTCATGACTTTGCGGATTTTTTCCAAAGGCATGTGAAGCTTTTCGACCAATTCTTCGGGCGTCGGCTCGCGGCCGATTTCATGAAGCATTTGGCGGCTTGTGCGAACCAGCTTGTTGATCGTTTCGATCATATGAACAGGGATGCGGATCGTTCTGGCTTGGTCGGCGATAGAACGCGTAATAGCCTGCCTGATCCACCACGTCGCATAGGTCGAGAATTTATAGCCGCGGCGATATTCGAATTTTTCGACGGCCTTCATCAGGCCGATATTGCCTTCCTGAATAAGGTCGAGGAATTGCAGCCCGCGGTTTGTGTATTTCTTGGCGATAGAAATGACAAGGCGCAAATTGGCTTCGACCATTTCCTTCTTGGCGCGGTTGGATTCGCGTTCGCCTTTTTGCACCGTCATGACGATGCGTTTAAAGTCGCCCAAAGGCAGGCCGGCTTCATCGCAAATGGACGCGATCTCGGCGCGCAAGCGATCGGTTTCCGATTCATGGCGTTCGGCGAATTTCGCCCAGGCCTTGACGTTGGGGGCGACAAATTTTGGCGCGGCAGGCTCGGCAGGAGCCGAGGCCGGTGCAGAAGCAGCTGCCGCTTCGGCTTTTTTGCCCTTGAACTTGGCGGCAATCTTGGCCGTCAGCTTTTCAGCCGGTTTCTTGGGCGGCGGCACGACCTTGCCGTGAAGAACGTCATAGAGCCAATTGCGGTCAAGCTCATGGCCGGTATAGCGCGCCAGGAAATCTTCGCGGCCGACGCCGCTGTCGCCTGCCAGGCGTAAAATGCGTCCTTCGATGCCGACAAGGCGGCGGTTCAGCGTATAAAGCTGCTGCACCAGTTGTTCGAGGCGGTTGTTGTTCAATCTGACGGTACGAACCAGATCGACAAGCTCGCCCTTGGTCTTGTCGAATTTTTTATCCGACTGGGGTGTAGGCATCTCGCCTTTTTGCGTGGCGGCGATGCGCGCGGCCTGAAGTTTATACAGGCGGGTATAGGCGCCGCCGATTTTGCTGAAGGTTTCAAGAACCTGCGGCTTCAGCTTTTCTTCAAGCATGGACAGGGACAGGTTTTCCTGTTCCTCGTCGTCAAAGCCGCCTTCGCCCTCGCCTTCGCCCTCAGGCTTTTCTTCCGGCTCTTCCGCGACGACTTCGGCGCTTTCGCCCTCGCCGAGCATTTCAGCTTCGCTTGTCGGCGCGCCGCCATAGGTGGCTTCAAGATCAATGATGTCGCGAAGAAGCATCTTGCCGTCGTTCAGCGCGTCATGCCAGCCAAGGATAGCTTGAATGGTCAGGGGCGATTCACAAATGCCGCTGATCATCATCTCGCGCCCGGCTTCGATGCGCTTGGCGATGGCAATTTCGCCTTCCCGGCTCAGAAGTTCGACAGAACCCATTTCGCGCAAATAAAGGCGCACAGGGTCGTCGGTACGGCCAAGGTCCTCGTTGACGTTGCCGCTCTCTTCTTCCTTTTCCTCTTTTTCTTCGCCTTCTTCGCCTTCTTTCTCGGCTTTCGGCGCTTCGTCTTCATCGCCTTCGGTGACGCTGATGCCCATCTCCGACAGCATTGCCATCGTGTCTTCGATCAGGTCCGAATTGATTTTATCCTGCGGCAAGGCGGCGTTAATTTCGTCAATCGTGACGTACCCGCGCTCCTTGCCTTTTTTGATCATCTTTTTGATGGCGTCAGCGGTTGCGCTGATAATCGCATCGTCATCGGGTTTCGGGGTTTCCCCGGCTTCGGGCAAAGGAAGAACGGCCTGCTTGGGGCTCGGCTTGGCTGCAACGGGAGCTTTAAGGGCAGGGGCGGCTTT
>JBAZLX010000060.1:0-10676 GCA_041650075.1 Bdellovibrionales bacterium
AAAACGCGGTCGGGATAACGATGAATAACGCCCTCGACAGCCTCGCGCGCCTTGTCGCCGATGGGGTCGGCAAGCTCGTCTTGCAGCGTCACAAGCTCTTTTTCCGAAGGCACAAACTGCGCCGCGATGGGATCGGCAGGATCCTCAGGATTTATAAGCTCCAGCATCGCAGGCGTGACGGCTATGGCGTATTTGTCCGCCACGGCCTCGAGCTTCGGCGTTGCGGCGGGCAAAAACCCCGCCGCGATTAAGTCCCGCAATGAACGAGCAGTAGTTTCAAATTTCATAATGATCAATCTCTCGCAGCATAACAGGCCGCAACGGCAAGCTGATCCACGCGTTCGTTTTCCGCATGCCCGTTGTGCCCGCGAACCCAGACAAAATCAACGTCGTGCTTCGCGCGCGCGGCATCGAGGCGCTGCCACAGGTCGGCGTTTTTGACCGGCTTTTTGTCGGCCGTTTTCCATCCCCGCGCAACCCAGCCTTTCAGCCATTCGGTGATGCCTTTTTGGACATACTGGCTGTCGGTATAAAGCTTGACCCTGGACGGGCGCGTCAAGGCTTCAAGCCCCATGATCGCCGCCGTCAATTCCATGCGGTTGTTGGTGGTCGGATTTTCTCCGCCCGACAATTCCTTTTCGACGCCGTTCATGCGCAGCAAAACGCCCCACCCGCCGGGGCCTGGATTGCCGCTGCACGCGCCATCGGTAAAAATCTCGACTGTTTTGGCCTGATCGCTCATAACAAGGTACTCAAAAGGTCTATTATGGCTTGTCTTATATAGGGTATTCCTCCTACAATCAAAAAGTTAATAGACCTTGCGTGTTCAGTGTTTTGGTTAATCCAAGAACTCGGATATTGAGGCGAAAATTGTGGTTTTTTCGATTTTCGAGCGGAGCGTACTTAACCGGTACGTAAGCATCGAAAATTGAAAAAAGCGCAATTTGCAGCCCAATAGACGAGATCGTGAGAAGGCTCTTATGAGAATATCTCTTATTGGCATGTCCAACATCGGCAAGTCCTATTGCTCCAAACGGCTCGCCGCAGGATATGGCTTTAAGCATATTGATTGCGACGCTTTGATTGAAAAAAAAATAAGCGCCGAGCTGGCCGAAGGCGGCTATCGCGGAACGACGGGCATGGCGAAGTGGATGGGCTTTCCGTCGGATCCTCAATACGAAAAAAGCAGCCGCCGCTACATCACTTCCGAAAAAGAAGTAATGAAAGAAGCGCTCGCCTCCCTGCCCGACGATCCCCTGCCCGTTGTCATCGATACGACGGGAAGCGTCATTTATACCGGCAGCGACGTGCTTGACGACCTGCGCGCCAAAACCCGCGTCATCTATTTCGAAGCTTCCGAAGGCCACACCGACGGCCTTTTCAAAAGCTACATCAACCACCACCCCAAACCCGTCATCTGGGGCGACAGTTACAAACCCCTTGCCGGAGAAGCGCCGCGCCAAACGCTTCAGCGATGCTATCCCGAGTTGTTGCATGACCGTGCGCGGCGGTATAAAGAGATCGCCCACGTCACGATCCCGTTCGAGCAGCTTAACAAACACTGGATGGACATCGGAACGTTCGTTCTGAAATACGCGGAGCCAACTTGAAAATCCTGTTCATCACAGCCAATCGTGTCGGAGATGCCGTCCTGACGACGGGGCTTTTGTCGTGGCTCGAAAAGAATTATCCCGATGCGACGTTCACCATCGCGTGCGGGCCATACGGCGCCGATATTTTCCGCGCGACGCCGAGGCTCGAGCGCCTCATCGTCATCGAAAAGAAAAAGTGGAACAAGCACTGGTTCGACTTATGGAAAGCCTGCGTCGGCACAAAATGGGATCTTATCGTCGATATGCGCAACAGCCTCGCCTCGCGCTTTCTGTACGCCAAAAAAATCGCGGTTCACAAAAGCAAAAAAGGCCTGCACAAGGTCTTGGAAAACGCCGCCGTCCTCGGGCTCGCGCCGCCGCCGTCGCCCGTCATCTGGACGACGCCCGAGGCCGAAGCCGAAGCGGACGCGCTTATCCCGACAAATACGCCCATCCTCGCGTTGGGTCCCGCAGCCAACTGGCCGTACAAGCAATGGCCGGTTCAGCACTTTATTATCCTCATCGGCGCGCTGACGGCACAGGGCGGCCTTTTGGCAAACGCTTCCGTCATGGTTCTGGCGGACGGCTCCGAACGCGAACAGATCGCGCCTCTTTTGAAAGCCATACCCGACGACAAGCGCATCGAGGTCATCGGCAAAGGCCTTCAGACGGCGGCGGCGTGCCTCAAGCGCGCGTCGCTTTACGTCGGCAACGATTCAGGGCTGATGCATCTGGCGGCGGCGCTCGGCGTGCCGACGGTGGGGCTTTTCGGCGTCGGATATCCGGATATTTACGGGCCGTGGGGCGACAAGTGCGCAGCCGTCACGACGCCCGAAACCCGCGACGAGCTTTGGGCGCGGCTGGCCTCTTCCAACCCTCCTCCCAAGACATTGATGGATAACCTCAGTGTCGCCCACGTCGTCGAAGCCGCCAAAAAGGTCTTAAAAAGAAGCGACGCCTAAAACCGTGGCATATGGCGCGAAATCATCCTCACGCATTCCAACAGAAAGCCTCTTTCCGGAACGGCAAAATTATCAAGTCTGACATATAAATCATTCTTCATATCCGTCGTGCAGCCGTCAATAATAATGCTTCCGAAAAAGACATCCTCCTGCCCTTCCTGATAGCCGGTCCATTCGCACAAAGTCACCTTAACGCCGCTTCCGGACTGAGCCGGAAAATATGTTCTGGCAAACCACGTCTGAACTTGTTCTTCGACAAAGCTGGAGTCGAACTCTACGCGCGCGGCGCGTTCCATTTCTTCCGCTGATTTTATAAAGATCTTTTTTTTCGCGAAAGGGATGGCGCTTTTTCTTTCGAACGCCAGATCCCCTTGGTAATGGGTAACATGGCCGACTTCGCGCTGCGCAAGAATAAACAACTTCAAGGTATTTTCGGGGGTCAATGTAAATATGGCGATATCATCCGCCGGATGAAACAGAACAGCATCGTAAGGAATGACTAAATATTCACCGGAAGGCATTCTCGTCGCCGCAAACAAAAAATGTTAAAAAAACTGCCCAAAAAACAGGAACGATTAACTCTTCGGCGACGGCGCGGCCTCTGCCGTCTGTGCCGAAGGAGCTTTTTCTTTTATCCTGTTTAATATTTTCAAAGCGTTTTCGCTTGTTACGCCCGAAACGGTAATCGCCGAAAAAACCGGCATATGATTTAAATATTCTTTGTTTCTTCCCGTCCGAAAGGCGATTACAACGTTTTCCTCAGGAAAATATCTTGTCATCCATTGTTGAATTAATTCCCGCGTTTTGCCGGGCGTGTACGTTAAAGCCCCTTCATTGGTGGAAACATCAACCACCAGCTCGCGCTGAGGAAAAGTAAAAAGGCCGCCCGGCGTTGTATTGGCGACTCTGAACTTCACGCCATCGGGATGACGAACCGCCACGCCCTTCATATCTGAAACAACGCAGGCCAACAGTCCATCGACCGTCGTCGAATCCCACCTAAGATTTTCCAAATCCGGCATAATATGTCTCCTCTTGAAATAAACGGATTACCCTTGCAAACTTTCCGCGTTATCTTCTTCGAAATTTGATACAATATTTTTTTCCGGCTGACTATTTCGTTTAATTCTTTCGTCGCCTCCCGCCGGATTATAGTTAATACAACAAGGCATCAAACCGCTCGTTTTTTACCCCGGATTTATCAAACCCTATCAATTTTCCCTCTTTCCTCTTACCCAAAAAAACCAACAAACTAGCCATTTTCTAAAAATAATTTTTATCGTTCCTCTCGCAACCGCGAAGAGAATGGCTTTTTTCCCAATAATTACAAGGGCATGATGCCTCCCATTATTTTGTATAATTATAATGATTTTTCCCTTGACTTCCGCCCTGCCGTCCCCTATATATAATCCCGCACTCAATTGTTGGGTGCGCGTGGTTTCAGTCTGGGGACCTCCCGAGTTCTCGAGAACGCGGAGGATATCGGCCCGTGACCGAACCATGCAAGGCAGGTACTCGCCGCCTTTGCTCGGTTTTTGCCGGACAAAGTTGCGGGGAGCGCGCGCTCTCATTTTTTTGATCGGTTTTTTTTGGGAGATTTTATTTTATGATTTATTTTGCGACTTAATTGATTTTGATCTTTTTCAATTAAGCACGCTTGAGGCGAAAATCGTGATTTATATGATTTTTGCGCGGAGCGTTCTTTTGCGGTACGTGAGCAGCAAAAATCAGAAAAAGCGCAATTTGCAGCCCAAGATCGCTTAATTGGATTACTTCCGATCGAATAATTTATCGAGATCGGATTTTTTCAGCTCTACATACGTCGGCCGTCCATGATTGCACTGCCCGCTATTCGGCGTGTCTTCCATCTGGCGCAGCAAGGCGTTCATCTCGTCAATCGTCAGCTTGCGCCCGGCGCGCACCGAGCCGTGGCAAGCCATTGTCGCGCATATCTTTTCCAGCTTTTTGGCAATCGCCGACGCGTCGTCGAATTCCGCCACTTCGTCGGCCATATCGCGCAGCATCGCGCTAACATCCGTGTTTCCCAACAGCGCCGGAATCTCGCGCACCAAAACAGCCCCGCCGCCGAACATCTCGACCACAAGCCCTATTTCCGCCAACCGGTCGGCACACGACAAAATGCGCCGCGCCGACGGTTCGTCCATTTCGACGACTTCGGGCACCAATAAAATCTGCCTTTTGATTTTATGTTCGGCCAACGCCTGCTTCATTTTTTCGTAAACAATGCGCTCGTGCGCGGCGTGCTGGTCAACGATAATGACGCCGTCTTCCGTCTGCGCGACGATAAAAGCGCCGTGAATTTGCGCGACGGCGGCGCCCAGCCGTCCCACGGACGACACGTTCGCTTCAGCCGCAGCCTCGGCGCGGCGCGCTTGCGGCACGGAGTCGCTGAACATGGATGCGCGCGGCGCGGCATAAGACGGCGTCTTCGCCGCCGCAGGGGAAAAAGATGCATTGCTCTCCGGCTGCATTCTGTCCAACGCCTGTGGAGAGAGCGTGCTTGTCGTGAATTGAGCCGAGCCTTCCAGCGCATGCCGGATGCCCGAAATCAGCACGCCGCGCACGCGCGACGCGTCGCGAAAACGCACTTCCGTCTTGGCGGGATGAACGTTTACGTCAACGTCATGCGCCGATACGGCGATAAATAAGACCGCCAATGGATACCGCCCGGAAGGCAGCAAGTTGCCATAAGCCGCCTTCAGCGCCGAAAAAAGAACCTTGTCGCGCACGGGCCTTCCGTTAACGAATATGTGCTGCCCGCGCGCCGTCGCGCCATGCAAGGTTGGCAAAGACACAAAGCCCGCGATTTTGACGCCTTCGCGTTCGATCTCGACGGCGACGGCGTTGTCAACGAATTCCGCGCCCATCACGTCGCCGACGCGTCCTTTGGGATCGAGGCTTTTCGCGTAATGAACGGGCTTTTTATCTTCGTCCTGAAACGTGAAATCAACGTCCGGATTGGCCAGCGCCAGGCGTTCGACAACCTCGCGGGCGTAATCGCTTTCGGTGCGCGGAGTCTTTAAAAACTTCAGCCGCGCGGGCGTCGCAAAAAACAAATCGCGCACCTCGACGCGTGTGCCTTCGGACAGCGCCGCCGGATGAGGGTGTCCGTTTTTTCCGCCCTCGACGTCAACCTGCCACGCGTCCGCGCTGCCTTTGGCGCGGCTCGTCAGCGACAGGCGCGAAACGGAGGCGATGGACGGCAACGCCTCGCCGCGAAAGCCGAAGCTATGAATGTTCCAAAGGTCTTCGTCGGGCAATTTGGACGTCGCGTGCCGCTCAAGCGCCAAAAGCAGGTCGTCTTTGGCCATGCCGCAGCCGTCGTCGGTCACGACGATAAGCGCCTGCCCCCCTTCGCGCAAAGCGATGTCAATTTTGGAAGCTCCGGCGTCGAGCGCGTTTTCGACAAGCTCTTTGATGGCGGCAGCAGGGCGTTCGACGACCTCGCCTGCGGCGATGCGGTTAATAAGGGATTCGGGTAAGCGGCGTATAGGCATGCCCCTCAGAATAGCGGCGAATGCAGGGCTTTAACACCAAAATCTAGCCCTCAATCTTATCCTTTTTTCATCTCGACGAGGCGGGCTTTTTGCTCTTCATCGAGGCGGGCGCCCGTCAAAATGGCCTTCGAAAAATCGACTTCCGTGAAATCCACATCCGTCAGATTGGCATAAGACAGGTCGGTATTATCGAGCCTTACCTGATTGAATTTCGAGCCGGAAAGATCGGCGTACCGAAGATTGGCGTTCGACAAATTGGACACGATTCTTCTGCCCTGCGGAGAAACAAGCGGCTCGAAATGCGTCCCACGAAGATCGGAGTTGGTCAGGCGCGTCCCCACCATGTCAACGCCGCGAAAATCGGCCTTATAGGCCGATATATGGCGCATATCCGCGCCCGCCAACGAGGCGGCTTGCATCTGCGTTTCCGTCAGATTGAGCCCATACAGAATAGCGCCTTCCGCGTTAAGCAGAGCCAGATGCGCATAGGCAAAAATCTTCGTCCCGCGCATATCGTGCCCGCTGATGTCGAGCTGAGAACCCAAAGCGCCGTCGGACGATACCCACGCCGAATGCTTGCGGAAAAGCTCTTCCAACGATTCAGGCAAATCCTTGGCCGTCGGGCCAAGAGGCAAATTCGTCATCGCGTTGATCAGATTGGCCTGCTGCAGGCTCGCGATATTGAGCGCGGCATTGACGAGAACCGCGCCGCGCATGTTCACATGCGACAAATCGCATTGGCTCAAGTCCGCGCCTTCCAGATTGGCGCCCGAAAAGTCCGATCCTTCCAGCCGCGCGCGAACGATTTTGCAGCCCACCATCGTCGTGTCGCTGAACTTTGTGCCGACGGCGACGGCTCCGGCCAGATGCGCGTCGGTCAGGTTTGCGCCGCTGAAATCCGCGCCGCCCGCGTCTTCCGCAGGCCAATCCTTGTGCAGCGGAACGATGTCGCCGCCTTCGATCGTTCCCGCGAGCAATCCTTCGCGCAAATCCGCGCCCGCCAGATCGGCGGCGATCAAATTCGCGCCGCGCAGGCAAGCCCCGCGCAAATCGGCGCGCACAAGATGCGCGCCCTGCAAATTGCAGAAGCGCAAATCAGCGCCGAAGAAATTGCAATAATCCAGCCGCGCCCCCGACGCGTCGGCGCTGTTCAAGGAAACGCCCGTCATGTCGGCATACGAAAGATCGTAATTCTTGAGGCTGAAACCCGACAAGTTATGGCGCGCCAAAATGGCGCGCGCCCCGCCGACCCGCGCCGACAAAAACATGGCGTGTTTGCGCACGACATCGTCCAGCTCCTCTTGGGTGATGTCTATCAGTCGTGCGTTTTCCTCGTGAGTCATCTTTCCCCGCGGAAGGTGGGACGCGATCAACCATATCTGAGACCGGCAATTCACGCTTCGCCTTAAAGCAACGGCGCTTCAAGGCAAACCGATCGCAGTTTAAAACGGTCAATTTTCTCCGCAAAACTTTAAGGAAACCTTACGTTTTAGAGAAAGTGCCAACGTTTCCGGATATTTGGGACATAAATTACGGCAGAAGCGTTTTGAATAAGCTGCGCATAACGCTGCTTTCCACGCCGGAAACCTCGTCTTTTTCAAGGTCTTTAGCCATACGCTTGCCAAGCTCGACGCCGGGCTGGTCGAAGGAATTGATGTCCCAAACGATGCCCTGAACGAAGGTTTTATGCTCGTACAAAGCCAGCAGCATACCCAAGCAATACGGGTCGAGCCGGTCGAGTCTTATCAAATTCGAAGGCCGGCATCCGGGATAAATATCCTGCGGCTTCGGCGTGTTCGCCTGGCCGAACGCGAGAGCTCCCATCTGCGCCGCCAGATTCGACAGCACGGCGCGATGATGATCGGGTTTGTTCATATCGTCTTCGACGACGGCGATAAAATCGGCGGGGATGACGTCGCTACCCTGATGCAGGCATTGATGGAAACTGTGCTGGCCGACGGTGCCGCATTCGCCGAATATGACAGGCGCCGTGCCGTAATCAACCGGCTCGCCGCCCCGCGTGACGGACTTGCCGTTGCTTTCCATTTCGAGCTGCTGAAGATAACGCGGCATATCGCGCAATCTTTCGCTGTAGGGCAAAATGGCCTGCGCCGCCGCGCCCAGAAAATTGCGGTTCCATACGCCCAATAAAGCCAGAATGACGGGCATGTTGGCATTAAGCGGCGCGGCCTGGAAATGCGCGTCCATGGCCGCCGCGCCTTTCAGGAATTTTTGAAAATTCTCGTTGCCGATTTCGAGCGCAACGCTCAGGCCGACGGCCGACCACACGCTGTAGCGCCCGCCCACCCAGTCCCACATCGGAAACATATTGTCGTGATGAATGCCGAATTTTTCGACTTCCTTGGCGTTGACGGAAACGGCCACAAAATGGCGAGACACTGCCGCATCCCCGAGCTTATCCACGATCCACTGCCGCGCCGTTTGGGCGTTGAGCAGCGTTTCGAGCGTCGTGAACGTCTTGGACACGATCAAAAACAGCGTCGTCGCCGGATCGCATTTCTGCAGAACATTGACCATATCGAAAGCGTCGGCGTTGGCGACATACTGCATATCAAGGTTCGTTCCGCTGGCCTTTAAAGCCTGCGCCGCAAGGCGCGGCCCCAAGTCCGAGCCGCCGATGCCGATATTGACGATTGTGCGGAAAGGCTTGCCCGTGGCGCCCGCCCATTTGCCGCTGCGCACGTCATCAACGAAAGCGGCGATGCGGTTTTGCGTCGCGCGGATTTCGGGCATGACGTCGAGCTTGTCAACGAGCACGGGCGTGTCGTCCATATGGCGCAGAGCCGTATGCAAAACGGCGCGGTTTTCGGTGCCGTTGATTTTGTCGCCGTCGAACATGCGCTTGCGCCAGTCTTCGACCTTCTGCTGGGAAGCCAGGGCAAGCAACAAAGACTGTGTTTCGTCCGTCACGTTTTGAAAAGAGTAATTGAGCCGGATACCGTCGAGCTTGATGTCGTATTTTCCGAGCCTTTCGGGATCGCGCAAAATTGCGCCCATGCTTTGAGAACGAAGCGCATCGCGATGGCGGACGAGAGCCTTCCATGCCGGAGTCGAGGTGATGCTCATTGCTTGACCGTTTCCTTTGTTTGCGTTGGCACTATGCCCTTTGGATTTCCTACCACAACGAGCGTCATTCTATCCGGATTAAAAAAACGCTCAAGAGCGCGCGTAATATCGCTTTCCGTAACGCTCCGGATGATGTTGTCGTAGCGGTCCAGATAGTCGCGCCCAAGGTTTTCGCGCTGCATGGTGACGAGAAAACCAGCGATTTTATTGGTTGAAGTCAATGCCAGCGGCATGGAACCCGTCAGATAATCCTTGGCCGCCGCAATGTCGCGCGCGGTAAGGCCTTCTTCGTAAACGCGGCGCATCGTTTCGCGTATCACCGAAAAAGCCTCGCCCGCTTTCGGGTTGTCAACGGCGGCGCTGCCGATGACCAGCGCCGCATGCTGCGACGGCGCGACATAGGTCGAAATGCCGTACGTCAGCCCCCGCGCGTCTCGGACTTCCTGCATCAGGCGGGAGGCAAACCCACCGCCGCCGAGAACGTAATTGGCAATTTGCGCGGCATAATAATCGGGGTCGGAACGCTTGGGTCCCGGCATTGCGAAAAGAATTTGGGTTTGCGTTCCGTCGCGCTTCACGAGAATTGTCGGCGTCTTATGCGGATACGTAACGTCAGCCACACGCTTCAGCTTGGCGCGCGCCGGAAGATCGCTGAATATCGCATCGAGCGCCGAAGAAAGCTCGTCTGCCGTGATGGCTCCCGCCGCAGCGACCGTTAGCGTATCCCGCGCGAAATGCTGCGCGGCAAAATTCCGGACATCGTCGCGCGTAATGGTTTGCAGCGTTTGCGTAGTTCCGAGCCTGCGTTGGCTGTAGGGATGATTGGCGAATATTTCCGACAAAAGGGCGTGCCGCGCCTGCCAGCTGGGATCCGAAAACAGGCGGCGAATGCCCGACAAATGCTGCGCGCGCAGGCGTGAAATCGCGGACTCTTCAAAACGTGGGGCGGTTAAAGCCAGACGCAGAAGCTCGAAGGCTTTTTCCTTGTCGGCGGCAAGGCATTTCAGGCCGCCGTTGATTTCGTCGCGTTCGACGCTGAAACCGATGGAAATTGACCTGTCCGCCATCTGCTGTTGAAACGCCGCTGAAGAGTATTCTCCTGCGCCTTCGGTCAATGCCGCGACCGTCAACGCCGCAAGGCCTTGCTTATCGGACGGATCCTGTTCGACGCCGCCCTGAAAGGCGAATTGCAGCGCGATAATGGGCAATCTGTGGTCTTCGACAAGCCATGCCTTCACGCCGGATTTCGGGCCTTTGACTTCCTGAATATCAACGGCATGCGCAGTTGCCGGAAGCAAAAAACCAAGGACGCAAACGAGGAGTAATAGCTTCTTCATTTTGCCTCCGTCTGAGGAGGGGGAGGAGGCGGCGATGGCTTGCTCTTTTTGCGCGGAGACTTGGCCTCAGGCAAAAGAGTTCCTATAATCTGGCGACCTTCGGCCACAAGGCCGCGCAAGGCCGCGTTGACCTGCTCTGCCGTCACGGCGTTGATGCGTTCGGGCCAATTTTCCACATCC
>JBAZLX010000061.1:0-10595 GCA_041650075.1 Bdellovibrionales bacterium
AAACGTTGTAGATACGCTTGATCCATGGACGGTTGAGGTTCGTCGGCACGGTATAAGAACCCGCGCTTACGCTTACGTCCTGTGTGCTGTCATTATCGAAAACATAACGCAACGCGCTGGTGTCGCTTGGAATGGTGAACGATAGCTCGGCGGCAGCTCGCGTCACCATGGTCGCATCGGTTGGAATATAGGACGTTGCCTGTGCCCCAGCCTCCAGTTGCACGCCGTACACGTATGCGCCGCTGCTTCCGTCGCCCGCCCATGTCGTTCCGGGCGTATTGACGCTACCGGCTGCCGGACATAGTGCTGCCTGTATTTCGCTTGCGGACGATTGCGATCCTGTGACCGTTATCCTGTACCATCCGTCCCTGACAGCCGTTATCGAATAACTGCTTAACGAGCCGGTTCCCCACGCGCCGGAGGAAACATATGTTCCCGTGGCCAGATTGAAAAACGCCCAAACGCCGTTCGCAAACGACGCCGCAGCGGAGATGCCGATATAGTTATATCCGTTCGCTTTGACATAAGCCGATATTGTGTACACTGTGCCATACGAAACAGAGACATTTTTATAAGTATGGTGCGTGCTGTTGGCCGTGCTGCAAACAAACAACCGGGCATTCGTCGTTCCGTCAAGGGATGTTCCTGACGTTCCAAAACTGCCGCCGCTGTTTCCCCATCCGGAAGAGAGGGTGCTGTAAGGACAACGGTTTACCCTTTGCGGCTGAATTTGTATGCCGCGAAGGACAAGCGTTGACGGATCGCAATCGAAGCACGGCGTATGGATTGCCGCCGCAGAGAGGACGCCGGACGAATTGAAATAGGTTTCGTTTGTGTCCGCCCGCGCAAAAGAACAGCCGGACGGCAAGGAGCCTGTAAAAGACATATCCATGCCGCCGACGGGTTCGACGATTGCGTTGCCGTTGCCTTTATCGTCATCGAAAAAGAGAAGAATGTTATTCATGTCACACCGGCCTTAAGATGAGCTGAAGCTGGCGATCCGCTCCTTGGGCAACGGGTGACGACCCCGTTCCGGAGCGCACGCGCAAATATTGAAGAGGCGCAAACTGAGAGGGGGTTAAAATGGTGCAAACGCTCGCTCCCGTGACGGCGACAATTTCGTCGCCGCTTTGGTCGCGCAAATCCGTCCACGTCGTTCCGCCGTCCGGAGACATCTGAAACGTCAGGTTGGCCGCCGTCCATGCCGGAGGCATGCTGATGGCAAAAAGGCGAAGGCCGCCAAGATCCGTTGTGCCCGTTATGGATGTTCCGCTTGAAATCGTGACCGGCAGGGTTTCCCATGCGTTAACGCAACTATTTCTGAATGACATCTTTTTTCCTTTCAAAAAATATCAAGGCCTTGCGCCACAATAATCGCGCAAAGCAAAAGCCCCCGTGCTGCATAACGGGCAGCAGGGAGAACAGGTTATCTGGATTTATGATAATGACGGCGCGGATCGAAGATCCGGAAGAGCGCATAAAAAAAGACGCAATGCGCCGTAGCTATGTCAATAGATCAAAGAAAAACGAAAGTCAAGGGAAAATTCATACCAAGCTGACAATTATTTTTGAAGCATCATTTAGCACCTTGTTTTTAATAATATATTTAGTTGTTATTGTTGGTATTTTCCCAATACACTTTCCCTTCCCTCAAAGGTCTCCGCAAAGCGGGTTTTTTCGTCCGGGAGTGAGAAAAACTCGCAACTCGCTGTTGCGGTATTCAGATGATTCGCGGTAGCCTACCCATTCTGGGTAACTTTCACTTCCGGGGTTTCAATTATGCGCTTCTTCAAACATGTTGTCTTAAGCGTCGTTTGCTTCGCGTTTTTGCTGCCCCTGATGGGTTGCGACAATCCGGAACAGAAAACCGCGCGTTATATCCGCCGTGGCAACGCTCTTTATGAAGAAGGCGACTATAAGAAAGCGCGCATCGAATACAAAAACGCCGCCAAGCTGGCGCCGACGAATCCCGAACCGTATTACAAAACCGGCCTTATAGACGAACAGGAAGGCGATCTGCGCAGCGCCTTTGGCAATTACATTACGGCAGAACGGCAAAACGCCCGTTTCTTCCCCGCCCTGCTGAAAGTCGCGCAATTTTACATGGCCGCGGAACAGTACGAAGAGAGCCGCAAACGCATTAGCGCGGCCTTGGACGATAATCCCAACAACGCCGAGGCTCATGCTCTTTATGCCGCGCTTCTTCTTCGCGAGGGAAAGCATGACGAAGCGGAAAAGGAAGCGGTTACGGCTTTGACCATTGATCCTTCGAACATTTCCGGATGCGCCGCGTTGACAGGTATATATTCGGCCAAAAAAGAGTACGACAAGGCCGAAACGGCCATCAATAACGGCATCGCCAAAAACCCGAAGTATCTTCCTTTGATGGTTTTGCGCGTTTTGCTGTTTGAAAAGATGAACGACCTGAAGAAGGTTGAAGAAGCCTATCAGCCCATTTTCAAATTAAAGCCGGAAGAAACCAAATTTCGCCTTGATCTCGCCAACTCTTTTGTCAGAGCGGGCAAGCTAGATGAGGCCGAGGCTTCTTTGCGCAAAAGCATTTCCGAATTGCCGAAAAAGTGGGATCTGAAACGCCAGTACGTTCTTTTCCTCGACAAAAACCGCGGCCTTGACGCTGCCGAAAAGGAAATCAAGGAACTGATCAAGGCCAATCCCGATTCCGACGATCTGTACTTCTGGCTGGCCGATCTTTACACCAGACATAACGCTGCGGATAAAGCGATTGAGCTTTTAAACAGCGTTGTGGAGCGTGAAGAATTCAGCGCCCCCGCACTTAATGCCCGCGCCATTTTGGCTCGCCTTAATCTGAAACGCGGCAACAGAGACCTTGCGGAAAAGCTTATCGGCACCGTTCTGGCAAAAGCGCCGGACAATCGTTCCGCTTTGCTGGTTCGCGCCAAGCTAGCCGCCATGGACGGTTATTATCAGAGCGCCGTTTCGGATCTGCGTTCTATCGTTCGCACAAACCCCAACGACCAGGAAGCCTTGCAGGTTTTGGCTGAAACGCTGCTGATGCAAGGACACCTTGATCTGGCCATTGATACGATGAAAAAACTTGCCGATCTTAATCCTTTGAACTTTCCGGTGCGCGTTCGCCTGGCTCAGATGGTTCATATGAACGGCGACACCAAAGGCGCGAGAGAACTTATTTCTCTCGTGACAAAGTCCGCGCCCGAATATGCCATCGCATGGGAAACCGCCGCGCGCTTTGCCATCGACACGAAAGAGTGGCTTCTGGCCGATGAGGCCGTTCGCACGCTGGACAAAATCGAAGGTCAGCATCTGACTGCCAGCTTTTTAAGAGGGCAGATTTTCGACAAAAACGGCAAGAACGACGAAGCCATCGCCAAATATTCGGAAGTCGTCAACGCCGATCCTACGTCGACACTGGCCGAGCACGCTTTAAGAGCGTTGATCGTCGTCTATAACAAGACAGGGCATCTCGATACTTATGCCCATTATCTTGAAACCCTGAAAGCCGACACGCCTCTTGTGAATACTCTCATCGGAAAAAGCTATGCCACGATAGGCAAAAAAGCCGAAGGCGCCGCCGCTTTCGACAAGGCTATCGAGGCGAAAGCTCCGTTTGCCGACCCCTATCTTGACCGCGCCAATATGTACTTGGAAGAACATAAGCAGGATCAGGCTCTCGAGATTTTGAAAAAAGGCGCCGCCGCCGCTCCCAATGATTTCCGTGCGCCGCTTATCATCGGGACTTTATTGACGCAGGCGGGAAAGTTTCAGGAAGCCATCGCGCTTTATGACAGCCTTTTGCTTCGCAACCCGAGGCTTGACGTTGCCGCAAATAATTTGGCCGAATTGATCGCCGATTATCAGTTCAATGATTCCGTCGCGCTGGATAAGGCACAGAAAACGGCGGAACGTTTTAGCGGTTCGACAAACCCATTGTTTTTGGACACGCTTGCCTGGGTCTATTACCGGCAGGGAAATACCGCTTTGGCGCAAACCATCATCGAACGCGCTATTGCACAAGAGCAATCTGCAAAGCCGTTGCCGCCTCAGGTCCATTACCACTTCGGCGTTATTCTTATGAAGAGCGGTAAAACGGACAGAGCCAGAGCCGAGCTTCAGAAGGCGGTGGTTGAGGGCGCGGATTATCCGGGCCTTGAGGAAGCTAAAAAGATGCTTGCCCAATAAGGGTGCCGCTTTATTTACAAACGATATTAGTTGGTTAGAAGGGCCTCACACCCTCTTGTGCCATCACGTCTATTATGTTACAGAATCGAAACGAAGAGATTTCTTCTCTTTTTCCATTTCTTTCAAAGGATGGCCCAAATGTCTAAATTTAAATTTTTATTGCCGATTGCTGCCGCAGCTATTCTTTTTTCCGGCGCAGCACACGCGGCTACGATCACAATCACCTTAGGTGCTGTTAATTCTTACGCAAGCGGAGGCACGCTCGTCGGTAACATCGATCTCGACACAACGTCTATGCTGACGCTGACTCCTAACGCAACAATCGTTCCCGCCGGAGTCACTTATGCCGGCGTGACGGTATCGCCCTCAGTGCCGCTGTTCGGCGACAGCTATCTGTATGTTCCGGGCGCCGTTGGTTCCAGCGCAACGTTCACGCTGACAGCGGATTCCCATGTGTTCGGACTGCGCTGGGGCACGATTGACAGTTACAACACGCTGAACATTACCGATTCAAACGGCAACGCGTATCAGATCAAAGGCTCGGAAATTCTGACGAAGGTTTCCGGACTGACCTCCGGATCTTCGGAGTTGGATGTTCTTGTGGTTGACCCCACGGGCTTTATCAAGACGGTTGTTTTGTTAAGCACCCAGAACTCTTTCGAAGCCGGCGAATTTTATGCCGCGCCGCTTCCTCCTGCCGTGTTGCTGTTCGCATCGGGCCTGATTGGCTTGGGCGGCATTGCAAGACGCAAGAGAAATTAATGGCGTCGAAATAGAAAGATTCTACTCCTTTCAACTATGCCCGCGAAATGCGGGCATAGTTTTTTTTGCCTCTTGCGCTGTTCAGGAGCGGTTACAGCACGCTATTGTAGGATTGAATTTCCCCGAAAAAATACAACCTCTATTGGTATATTAACCCTATAACCACAAGAGAATGATATTAACCCTATCTGGCGTTAACCAACTTGTTTTCTTTGCCTTTTTTCTTGTGAAAATATTGCTGTTTTGTTACATACGGGCGAAGGGAATCTTTCCCTGATTCAACGTATGACTTTTGAAAGGATATTGCTGTGAAGATATTTCGCCTTTTTGCCGTAGCTTTGCTTGCGGTGCTGCCTTTTGCGGGAAACGCAAATGCAGCGACTTTTGTCGTCAACACGAACACTGTTGGCGCATACACGACGACCAATGTCGATTTTACGAGCATTCTTAATGCCGGAGATTCCGGCAATCTGATTACGACCCAGACGAGCCTTACGCCTGCATTGCAGGGCACGTATGACTACATCGTCACCGGCGTGCTGAACGGCATGACGGAGATGACGTTCACGCTGGTTCTGAACGCCCCGACGGTTGCGGACGTAACCTTCAGGGATGTGGATGCAAGACTCGGCACCGATCTCGGCGGCACTGCGGCCGATCAGGCTGCTGCCGGCGTTGCGATGTTGGCTCAGACCTTCACTGACTTGCTCTCGACCGAAGTTATCGGCACGAACCCGGTCACCGGCGACGCTACGTTTACTTATACGTATTCGTTCATGAACCTGAACCATTCTGCCTTGTCTTTCTCCAGCGAAATGCTGGCGATCATTGCCTTGGCTCATGGCGCAGCCTGCTGCTCGTCGCTTTGCCTGAGCTACAGCGTGACGGCAATTCCGCTTCCGGCGGCTTTCCCGTTGTTCGCCTATGGTCTGACGGCTTTGTCCGGAGCAGGGTTTATTGCTCGCAGGAAGAAGGCTTAAGGCTGGTTTAGTTTTATAGGCACAGCTATCCAAAAAATGAAAAGGCGCAGTTTCTACTGCGCCTTTTCTATTTTCTCGAGTTTAATGATCACACGGCGATTTTCTGCCTGATTAAATGAAATGGCCTTGCCGTCCTCGTCGCGGTTCGGCACTTTGGGAAAGGTATCGGCATATCCTGCCGCGCGAAGCTTTTCGGCTCCTATCCCCTGCTCGACTAAATGCCGCACGACCGCCGAAGCGCGCGCCGTTGACAGCTCCCAATTGGACGGAAATTGAGCCGTATTGATGGGCGTGTCGTCCGTATGTCCTTCGACCGTAATTCTGTAGTCTTTGAATTCGACTCCCTTAAGCTTATCCGCAACGCCTTGCAAAAGAGCCTTGCCGGCGGGGTTTAATATTGCCGACCCGATGTCAAAAAAAGCCGCGCTGTTCATTTCGAGAATTGTGATGCGATCGCCTTTTGGCTCGGAAACGGGCGGAAGCGGAGGCGGCGCGGGAACGGCAGGTTCATCCGGCTCTTCGGTTCTTATAAGAGGCAAATCATCGGGAATGACAAGCGGAGATGAGGGTGCAATCGCCTCTGTTATGGCTTTCTGAGAAATTTCTTGGCTTAGTTTTTTCTCCTTCGAAATCGAGATAACAAGAAACAGGACAAAGAAGCACAAGAGCAGCGTGATCAGATCGGCGTAGGTTATAAGCCAATCGTCGGCATGGCTGGGAGCGTCCGCTTTATCTTGCCAGGAGTAGCTCATGCCGCCGTCGCCATATTCTTTGCCGTTGCCGTCGTTTTGACGTTGGTGATTTTGAAGTAATCGTAAGCCTCGGGACGCAAAAAGCTGTTAAGACGATCCTGCACGTACATTGGCGTTTTTTTGCTGACCAGCATGACCATGCCTTCCGTTATCAGGTAATTGCGAAACCGCCGTCGCGCGACAATCTGCCGAAGACGGGACGCCGCCGGTATATAAACGACGCGCGCCGAGAGGACTCCGTAAAGCGTCGAAAGAAAGGCCACTGCGAGACTGGGGCCGATGCCCGCAATATCGTCGGTCAAGTTACACAACATGGCGACCATGCCGACAAGCGTTCCGACCATGCCAAAAGCAGGCGCGTGGCTTGTCATCGCTTGAAGGATCTCGACGGGCACGCTATCGCGCTCGTAGCAGGCGTCAGCTGCCGTTTCCATCATCCCTCGAACCTCCTCGGGCGAATATTCGCTGACAACCATCGTCAGCCCATATCGAATGAAGGGATCGCGGATGCCGATCTTTTCGATGACCGATTCCAGATCGCGCATGCCTTTTTCCATCACAAGCCGCGCGCAATAGATAATCGCCGTCACGTCGTTTTTGAGATAATCGGGCGCTGGCGGCGCTTTTTTGAAAAGATTTTGAATGGCGTCGAGCGCCTTATGGACTTCGGCGGGCTCGAAACTCATAAAGGCAACCGTGATGACGCCGCCTACGACGATGATGAGGCCACCCAGACTGAAAATCAGCAGATAAACATGCCCTCCCATTACAAGGGGGCTGAGAACCATAAACGCTCCGAACGCCGCGCCAATGATGGGCGCTCGCATATAGGGCCGAAAAAATGAAATCAGAGAGCTTTTACGCACGGCACTACCTGAGGCTAAAGTGTTTGAGCAAAACAAGAGAGCCTGAGTGACTAAGCAACGGGCGTGCCAAGGGGTGTTTGGGCAATATGTTGATATATAATCGTTTTTTTATTCCCGTTTGGAGAAAAGCCGCGCTTTTTGCGTATAAGGGAAAATAGAGCCCTGTTCTTGCGACAAAAATTGCCTAATGGGTTCGTATGGTGAATTTTATTTAACCACAAAACGCAAGAATCTTCTGCAACTGGCTGGAATTACTTTCGTTTCCGCGTGGTAGAATTGGGCTGCGCATATTTTGGAAATATTTCCATGTTTGGATTGCTTGAAGAACTACGTTCAAGAGACGAAGAGAAACTGGTTTCGATCAGAGACCTGATCGAAGGCGAGAAATATATTAAAAACCTCTTCAGTCTCGACGAAAAAGGATTTGGCCCCCGGCTTACCAACGAGTCCATTTCGCGGATTGTGTATACGCATGCTTCAGTCAGTTATGTTGAAATATTCGATTCCGAAAAAAATATTATTCAGGTAGCTCCTCCCGATCGGAATTATTATTGTTCAAGAGATTTCTATGCCAGAGATTGGTCAAAGGATTATTTCCGCCTGACTGCCGCAGGCAGGTTTTTGGCAAAGGCTCTTCCCCCTCTGCCAATTAAGGATAAGGCTGTGGACTGGGATGCGGCCATAAACATGGTTCAGAATCCAATCGAAAGAACAGAAATATTTAGAAAAGCGAAGGAAGCCCGAAACTGGAACCTTAATTTTTGGATGGGGTTTGAGATTACCCTGCAACTGCTGCCTCGCATAATTAGCCCGGTCGATTCCAACCTGTTCTGGATGCAGAGGATGTATAACGCGCAGAATATGGATAATTATAAGGGATATAGAGCGTTGGAAGAATATGAGCTCGTTGGCTTTATTTCAGCTCCCCCTCATGAGCAGGAACGTCTCGTTAATATTACCGGAATCAAAGTGACGCCTGCCGGTTTTGCCTTCGCTCAGGCCATAACCAAAGCCGAAGAAATGGTCAGGGAAATAAAAAAACAAGCACGTCCTAAGAAATTATTGCCAAGACTTCCTCTCTTCGGACGCCAGTTGTAACCGGTTTTTGGTTTTTATTTACTCACTTTGACCGTTATTACTGTCGCAAATTCGCATCAGACATCAAAAATCTTCCTCACCGAAACTAAATCTCCGCTTCCAAATGGTTTGATTCTTATATACAACAGGCGCGCTTACAGTCGGTCTTTCGGTTCAAACCTGAATTACGCCGGCTATTCCAATATAAAATTTTTTAGGAAGAACAGACCATATGACCGCTACGCTTGTCGGTAAATCTATTGCCATTCTCGCTGCAAATGGCTTCGATGAAAGCCAAATGACTGAAATTCAACGCGCCTTAACCGCCCAAAAAGCCAAGTTCAAGACTATCGCTCCCGAACAAGGCGTCGTGAATGGCTGGCAGGATAACCACTGGGGTCACTATTTCCCCGTCGATGCCAACATCGGCGAAGCCTTGGGCTCGGACTTCGATTTTCTGGTTATTCCAGGCGGCGAACGCGCCATCGCGAAGCTCAAAACCAATTTGCACACCCGCCGCATCGTCAACCACTTTTTCGAAGCGGGGAAACCCATCGCCGCCATCGGCGCCGGTTGCGCCCTTTTGGCTCTTTCGGCCAAGGCTGCGGGCTATACATTTGCCGCTCCTGCCGAAACCCATGAAGAATTAACCGCTGCCAGCGCCGAAATCAGCGAAAAAAGCCAGGAAATATGCAATGCCATCCTGACTTCAGACGGCAAGGATGTTGCCGCATGGGCCGTTCAGGCTGTAGAATTGTTCAGCGAAGCCGATAGTGAACTTCAGGCCGCGTAACAATATTTCCTATCAAGGGAAAAATAAGGGGGAATTGGTGGAGCAAAAATCTCCTGGCGTTTCTTCCAAAGAGCTTATTTCGGGATATGCGCGCCTTCTTCAGTGCAGCGTCGCTACGCCGCAGGTATCCCCCATTTCTTTTTCGACAATCCTTTCTCCCCGCGACGAAAAACGCCCTTGTGCGCTCTTGCTGTCGCCGCACCCCGACGACGAGTGTCTTATGGGCGGATTGCCTTTGCGCCTTCTAAGGGAACAGGATTGGCAGGTATTCAATATTGCCGTCACGCTCGGCAGCAAACCGGCGCGGCGAGATGAGCGCAAGAATGAATTGGCTTCGGCTTGCGCCGTTCTTGGCTTCGAGTGCGTCCTGCCGGAAGAAAACGGGCTGTCGGATGTCTCTGCCGCCGCACGCGACAAAGATGCCGAGGCCTGGAATAAAAAAGTCGAATCCGTCAGAAAATTTATAACCCAGCTACGGCCTCAGGCTGTTTTTATGCCTCACGCCGACGACGGACATGCAACGCATGTCGGCACGCATCTTTTGGGGATGGATGCCTTGGCAAAAATGCCTTCCGATTTTACATGCGCCGTTGGGCTGACCGAATATTGGCAGCCGCTTGCCGCGCCGAATACGATCATCGGGATCGAAGAAGACGCTGCCGCCGCACTTATGACCGCCCTTGCCTGCCATGCGGGCGAGGTTGCGCGCAACGCCTATGACAGACGTTTTCCCGCTTTCCTGATTGACGCCGTTCGCAGAAGCGAACGGATCGGCGCTTTCGGAAAAGCGTCACCGACCATGAATTTTGCGCAAATGCTTTGTCTTGGCGTTTGGAAAAAAGGAAGATTCGTGCCTTCGGCGCTCAACCGTTCTGCCGGAGCAAATGAATCGGTCGGCTTTTTGTTTGAATAAAAAGAATCAGCCGCGAATCACTTTGTCGAAAAGATGGGTGATTTAAGGCCGGAAGGGGTATGCAATGAGGCTATTTTAACCACGTTTTAAGCGTTTTTAGTGAAATTTCCTTGCTTTAGAGCATATTGCCCCTAGAATTCGCCTCCAATGTGCTTAACTCTTTGACGGGACGGAAATTCCTATCTATACAACGCTTCTTTTGGGAACAGAGTAGGCATGGCAAAAACCAAAAAATCGGCAAAGACGAAATCCGCGACGCGGACGTCAAAAACA
>JBAZLX010000062.1:0-10327 GCA_041650075.1 Bdellovibrionales bacterium
GACGGCAACGCCGCCAACACCTTGATCTGCGCTTCATCAAGAACTTCGCCGTTCATGATGCCGCCGATGACCTTGAACTTGTCGTTCTTCTTGGCGAATTCGACCGACGCCTTCGCAGCGGCGACAACGTCCTTCGAATAAGCCAGAGCCGTCGGGCCGTGCAGGAATTTTTCAAGAGCGGCAAACTTGCCTTCCTTGATCACGTGCTTGACGAGCGTGTTCTTGGCAACCTTCAGGCTGACGCCCTCCTTGCGCATGGCAACGCGCAAGTTGTGGGTCTGATCGGCGTCGAGGCCGAGCTGTTGGTTGACGACGATGATTTCCGATTCTTTAAGATCGGCCTCAATGCTGGTGATCTTTTCTTCCTTCACCAGACGATTTGGACTTTTATGCGCAGTCATGAAAACGCTCCTTTAAGGTCAAACAAACGCCGCGCGCAAACGCGGTAAAAAACTTTTTGTCGGAGGAGCTAGATGAGAAAGACGGCGCGAGAAAGGCGAAACGCCAGACATCACGTCTTATGTCTTGTCCCGTCTATTGCTGGCGAATTTTAAGCTTCCAAGGAAGCGCCCGCAGTCTCCGACAGGTATGCCCCGTCACCGAGGCAGGTGGGGGTTGTAGCCGATACCACCATAGAAAAGCAAATGGAATCTCGGTTCTTTTTGTTATTTAAATTAAAATAACGCCCCATTTAAGCAGAGCGTTTTTGTAGGCATTTCAATGGATTAGGCCTTTTCGTTGCCGCATCCACCTTTTTCAATTAGCCTTTTCTCATTCTTTTACTTTTCATTTGGGAACAAAAAATGGCTCTTTTAGATTTTCTTACGCCCCCTTCACCGATCGTTTTTTCGATTAAAAGCAACAGCGAGATGAGCCAACTTGGAACGACAATGGCCCAAACCTTTTTCATTCCCGCCCTCCGTCAAACGGAAGCCATAGATGTTTGGTCATGGGGCGCCGCCAAAAATTTGACCGATCCTTTCTTCTTCTCCATCAAAAAAACGTGTCTTGACAATTCCCTCGAAAAAATGCCGAGGTTTGTAAACCAATGGTTTGAGACACTCCGCCGTCATCCGCGCCCGGGCTCTTTCATGCCTTGCGAATTTATAGATGTTTCCGATCTCGTTTATTCTTCAGTCGCAATTCTGTTCTCCCGCCCCAAGTGGGGAGACATTTATACCGGGGGAGACAGTAACCGATGCTACTTTCACAGGGCCATTCAAGAAATCACATCCTCTGTGGAAAAGAACCTCCACGGCAATAAAGGAGGGGTTGTTATCAATACTGTGTTTCCCCAGCTTAAGGCCGCACGCGACGACTCCTTGCGCAACGTCCTTTACGAACGGGACGAACAGATTGTTCGTATTGTTCTACTTGACCCTCAAACCAGCGATTTATTTCGCGGCATGAAAGATGTTCTTACGAAACAATTTTCGGTGCCTTGTCTTCCGGCTGCGCGCAAAAAATCGGCGGCAGCCATTTCTTCCGAATTGCCCCAAAACATCATCGGCAGCGCCTAGAATCGGAACATCTCATAAAAAAACGCCCTGTTTTACAGGGCGTTTTTTATTTTTCCTAAAAAGACGGTCTACTTGACCTTCTTCTTCATTTTTTCTTTGCTCGGCTCTTCCTTCACCACGACGGTGATTTTGCCGCCGGCCTTTTCGACCGCGGCAATAGCGGACTTGGAGGCCCCTGCTACCGTCAATTCGACCTTGGCCTTGATCCCGCTGTTGCCGATAATGCGAACGCCGTCGCGCGCCTTGGAGGCCACGCCGGATGCAATCAGGCTTTCGGATGTCATCGGCTTCTTGGCGTCAATGCGTCCGGCGTCAATAGCCTTCTGCAAACGATCCAGACTGACCGCCGAATAATCCTTGGCGAAAATGTTCTTGAAACCGCGCTTCGGCAAGCGACGGCTGAGCGGCATCTGGCCGCCTTCAAAACCCTTGAGGCGAACGCCTGTGCGAGCCTTCTGTCCCTTGACGCCGCGTCCGCAGGTCTTACCCTTGCCGGAGCCGATGCCACGACCGACGGTAATGCGCTTCTTGCGCGCGCCGGGGTTGTCACGGATGTCGTTGAGCTTCATTTTCTTAGTCCTTCTTTTCTACCACGGTCACCAAATGGCGCACGCGGGTAATCATGCCTCTGACGGAGGGCGTATCCTGCAGTTCGCGCGTCGCATTAACGCGTCCCAAACCGAGGCCGATCAACGTTTCCTTCATCTTCGGACCGTTGCCCGACGTTCCGCCAATTTGCTTGACGATGAGCGTCTTGCCCGTTTTCTTCGTTTGAACTTTCGTTGTCATTTCACGTCCCCGTATTCCTTGGCGACTTCTTCGGCCTGCTTTTTGCCGAGAATTTCGTTGACCTTCTTGCCGCGGCGCATAGCGACCGAACGAGGGCTCGCAACCTGGTTCAAAGCGGCAAACGTCGCCTTGATCATGTTGTGCGGGTTGCTCGATCCGACCGACTTGGCGACCACATCGTGGATTCCAAGAGCTTCGAACAAAGCGCGCATCGGGCCTCCGGCGATGATACCGGTACCTGCCGGCGCCGTACGCAACACGACCTTGCCCGCGCCGTAGCGGCCTATAACGTCGTGATGTATCGTCCGGCCTTCGCGCAACGGAATGCGTTGCATGCCGCGCTTGGCGGCGTTCGTCGCCTTCGTGATCGCTTCGGGAACTTCGCGGGCTTTGCCCGTGCCGTAACCGACGCGGCCTTTGCCGTCGCCGACGATGACCATCGCGGCCATCTTGAAGCTTTTGCCGCCCTTGACGACCTTGGTCACGCGATTGATGCCGACGAGCTTTTCGATAAACTCGTTGCCTTCGCGGTCGTTTTTGTCTTCGTTCTTCTTTGATCTTTCAGGTTTTGCCATAATTTCCTCTGCTTAGAAGGACAGACCGGCTTCGCGCGCGGCCTCCGCTAATTCCTTAACGCGACCGTGATAAAGATAACCGCCACGGTCGAATACAACTTCCTTGATCCCCGCCTTGATCGCGCGTTCAGCGACCAACTGGCCGACGACTTTCGCGGCGGCTTTATTGGCGCCGGTTTTCAGCTTCTTGCGCACATCTTCTTCAAGCGAAGAGGCTGCAATCAGCGTTTTGCCCGCTTTGTCGTCAATGATCTGGACGGAGATGTTTTTCTCCGAGCGATGCACGGACAGGCGCAGACGGCCATGCGCGTTCTTCGCAATATTGTAGCGGTTGCGCTTGGCGCGGCGTTCGTGAAGTTCTTTTGCACTCAACATGTTAGCCTCTGTTCCTTACTTCTTTTTGCCTTCTTTACGGCGGATTTTTTCGCCCGCATACATTATGCCTTTGCCCTTGTAAGGCTCGGGTTTCTTCATGCCGCGAATTTCTGCGGCAACCTGACCGACTTTTTGCCTGTCAATGCCGGAAATCGTCAGCTGGGTCGGCTTGTCGGCCTTGATCGCGATGCCTTCCGGCGGCGTAAAGCGCACTTCGTGGCTGAAACCGATCTGCAACACAAGGTCTTTGCCCTGCATGGCGGCTTTGAAACCGACGCCTTCGATCGTAAGGACGGTCTTGAACCCTTCGGACACGCCTTTGACCATGTTGTTGATGTTGTTGCGCGCCGTGCCCCACAGAACGCTCGCATTGCCTGCGTCGTGAGCTTTGGAAACGACAACGTGTCCGCTTTCGACCTTGATGCCGATTTCGGACGGGACGGTAAGGCTAAGGCTTCCCAGCTTGCCCTTAACGGCAATGGTCTGGCCTTTCACTTCCGCCGTAACGCCTTGCGGCAGAGTTACGGGATATTTGCCTACGCGTGACATTCTTTTACCTCAAACTTTCGTGATCTCTTTATCTCTATTAGAACACTCGGCACAAAACTTCGCCTCCGACGTGCTGGGCGCGCGCTTCGTTATCGGAAAGCACGCCACGCGGCGTCGAAAGAATTGAAATTCCGAGACCGTTAAATACGCGGCCCAAATCCTTGATGCCGGCATAAACGCGGCGTCCGGGAGTCGAAACGCGCTCGATCTTGCGGATCGCGGGCGAACCTTCGTGGTATTTCAGCTCGATCTCGAACTGAGCCTGGGCCGTCCCCTTCTTTACTTCCGTAAAGCCGCGGATGTAGCCTTCGCGCACCAGCGTTTCGAGAACGTCCTTGCGATGGCGGGACGCAGGGCAGCTTACGACTGCCATGTTCGCCATCTGGCCGTTACGAATGCGGGTCAGCATATCACCAAGCGTATCACATACTACTGCCATGGGTTTTCCTCCCTTACCAACTCGACTTAACCACACCCGGAATCTGGCCCATGGAGGCCAATTCGCGAAACTTGATGCGGCTAAGTTTAAATTTACGATAATTGCCGCGGGGACGTCCCGTCAGCAAGCAACGATTGTGCTGGCGAATCTTGGCGCCGTTGCGCGGCAGCTTGGCAAGCTTCATCACAGCTTCGAAACGCTCTTCCATCGGCGTTTCTTTATTCTTGATCGTGGCTTTGAGGGCCGTGCGGCGCTTGGAATACTTCTTTTCCAAACGTTTGCGCTTGCCTTCCTTTTCGACCATGCATTTTTTAGCCATTCGTTATCTCCTTATGCCTGAAAGGGCATGTTGAAAGCGCGCAGTAATTCGCGAGCTTCGTCGTCTGTTTTAGCGGTCGTGCAAATGATGATATCCATCCCGCGGATTTCATCGATCTTGTCGTATTCGATTTCCGGAAACACGATCTGTTCCTTGAGACCGAGGGCATAGTTACCGTTGCCGTCGAAGCTCTTAGCCGAAACGCCGCGGAAGTCGCGGACTCTAGGCAGGGCAATCGTGATCAGGCGATCGAGGAATTCGTACATCTTGGCGCGGCGCAACGTGACTTTACAGCCGATGCCCAAGCCCCCACGCAGTTTAAACGAGGCGATAGCCTTGCGTGATTTGGTGATGACGGCTTTCTGTCCAGCGATCAGCGTCAATTCTTCGGCTGCGTTCTTGGATTTCTTGCTGTCGTTGACCGCTTCGCCGACGCCCATGTTCAGGACGATCTTGTCCAGATGCGGAACCTGCAGGCCGTTTTTATAGCCAAACTTCTTGGTCAGGTCGGCTTTGACCTTTTCCTCGTAAAGCTTCTGCAAGCGTGGAATGTATCTTTCTTTGTTCGCTGCAACCATTTTTATCCCCTTATACTTCTTCGCCGGAGCGCCGCGCGATGCGCGTTTTAACGCCCTTGACGAATTTGACGCCTGCGCGGGTCGCCTTGTTCGTTTTCGGATCTACGAGCGCGACGTTCGACGCATGAATGAGTGCCTCGCGGCGGACAATCCCGCCCTGAGGATTCGCTTGCGACGGCTTCGTATGGCGCGCGACCATGTTGACCCCAGAGACCTTGACGCGGTTCTCTTTAGGAAACACGGCGACGATTTCGCCTACTTTGCCTTTATCCTTGCCCGTGAGGACAACGACTTTGTCTTTCTTTTTGATTTTCATAATCCCGTCCTCACAACACTTCTTCCGCAAGGGAAATAATCTTCATAAAGCCGAGCGCACGAAGTTCGCGCGTCACCGGCCCAAAAATACGGGTGCCGATGGGTTCCAAATCCTTGTTGATCAACACGGCCGCGTTGCGGTCGAAGCGGATGATCGTTCCGTCGTCGCGACGCAGGGCGAATTTCTGGCGAACGATGACGGCCTTGTGCACATCGCCCTTCTTGACCTTGCCGCGCGGAATGGCTTCGCGGATCGAAACGACGATGATGTCGCCGATGCTCGCCGTCGTGCGGTGAGAGCCGCCTGGAACCTTGATGCAGCACACGGCTTTCGCGCCGCTGTTGTCTGCAACCTCAAGGACTGTTTCCATCTGAATCATGGCTGTTTCCTATTCTAAATCTGTTACTTCCCGGCCTTCTTAGCCGGTTTTTCTGCTGTCTTTTCGTCCACGAGCATCCAACGTTTGCGCTTGCTGATGGGCGCGCATTCGATAATCGAAACGACATCCCCCATTTTGCAACGGTTTGTTTCGTCGTGAGCGGCATACTTCTTCGATTTACGGATGTACTTCTTGTAAATCGGATGCATAACGCGGCGTTCGACCAAAACCGTAATGGTCTTATCGCCTTTGTCACTGACAACCGTTCCTTGCAATACGCGACGTGGCATGTTCGTTCCCCTTACTTCTTTTCTTTCTTGGGCTTGGCGTCTTTCTTCACGCTAACCTTGCGCAGACGTTCGCCCATAACCGTTGTAATCTTGGCAATTTCCTTGCGGACGTGCCCGACGCGCGCCGTGTTAGCGAGCTGTCCCGTCGCACGCTGAAAACGCAGGTTGAATTGCTCTTTGCGCAATTCAGCGAGGCGCGTTTCAAGCTCCTTGTCCGTCTTGGTCCGCACGTCGGCGGTCTTTACTGTGTTCTTGGCCATAATCTCTATCCTTCAACCTTTTCTTTATGCCGCCAAACGCTTCACAAACCTTGTCTTGATCGGCAACTTGGCCGCGGCAAGCGTGAAGGCTTCTCTGGCGATGATTTCCGAAACGCCGTCCATTTCAAACATGATGCGCCCCGGATGAACGCGACACGCCCAGAATTCGGGAGCTCCCTTACCGGAACCCATGCGGACTTCGGCGGGTTTCTTCGACACAGGAACGTCCGGAAATACGAGAATCCACAGGCGTCCCTGGCGTTTCATGGCGCGGGTAATCGCGCGGCGCGCGGCTTCGATCTGACGCGCCGTGACGCGTTCCGGCTCTAGCGCCTTCAATCCAAAAGCGCCGTAGCTCAGGCGGAAACCGCCCTTGGCCACACCGTGAATGCGCCCTTTGTGCGCCTTGCGGTACTTTGTGTTCTTTGGTTGCATCATGATCTTAGTCCCACTTCAACTTTCGTTATTAGCGCTGCGGCTGGTTTTCCGTCTGGCGCTTTTCGTGAGCCAGAGGATCGTGTTCCAGAATTTCCCCGCGGAATATCCAAACCTTGACGCCGCACGTTCCCATCGTTGTGAACGCGGTCGCCACGCCGTAATCAACGTCGGCGCGCAACGTATGAAGCGGCACGCGGCCTTCGCGATACCATTCCATGCGCGCGATTTCGGCGCCGCCCAAACGGCCGCCGCAATTGATGCGGATGCCCAAGGCTCCTGCCCGCAGCGCCGATTGAACCGCGCGCTTCATGGCGCGGCGGAAACCGATGCGGCGTTCCAGCTGGTCGGCAATGCTCGCGGCAACCAACTTGGCGTCAATGTCGGGCTTGCGGATTTCGACGATGTTCAGATTGACTTCGGTCGAGGTCATTTTGCCCAGTTCGGCGCGAAGCTTTTCAATATCGGCGCCCTTTTTGCCGATAATCACGCCCGGACGAGCCGAGTGGATGGTGACGCGGGCAATCTTGGCCGGGCGCTCGATGATAATCTTGGAGACGCTGGCGACCTTGCCGATCTGCTTGATCAAGTAATCGCGGATGCGGAAATCTTCGTGCAACAACTTGCCGTAGTTTTCGCGGCTGGCGAACCAGCGGCTGTCCCACGTACGGTTGATGCCAAGACGCATGCCAATTGGATTTACTTTTTGACCCATATTAGGCTCCCACCTTCGCTGAAGCCTTGGCGGGTTCCGCCTTGGCTTTTTTGGTTTCCGTTTTCTTCGAGAAGCCACGCGCACGCTTGGCGGACATCTCCTTGGTGCTTTCACGTTCTTTGACGACAATCGTCAGATTGCTGAAGGGCTTTTCGATGCCCGCGCTGCGGCCGCGACCGCGCGTATGGAAACGTTTCATCACGAAAGCGCGCCCGACCCAGGCTTCGGCGACGTAAAGTTTGTCAACGTCGAGCTTGTGGTTGTTTTCGGCATTGGCTACCGCCGCCTGCAAAACCTTCTTGACGTCGTTCGAGACGCGACGCTTTTCGAAAGTCAAAAGGGTCAAGGCTGCCGCCGCGCTTTTGCCGCGAATGGAGGCCGCGACGAGATTCAGCTTGCGCGCGCTGGTGCGTATGGCCTTGGCCTTTGCCAGAGCCCCGCCTTCCTCACGCAATGTTTTCTTCAAGTATGCCATTATCTTAATCCCCTGCCTTTTCGACCTTCTTTTCGGCAACGCTGTGCGCCTTGAAAATGCGCGTAGGCGCAAATTCGCCGAACTTGTGGCCGATCATGTTTTCCGTAACCGAAACGGGCAAAAACTTGTTGCCGTTGTAGACGCCAAAGGTCAGGCCGACGAACTGGGGCAAAATCGTCGAACGGCGCGACCACATCTTGATAATCTCGTTGCGTCCCGATGCGCGTGCCTTATCTGCCTTCTTGAGCAGATAGCTATCGACAAACGGGCCTTTCCATACTGAGCGTGACATGGTGTATTTCCTTACCTTCCGTTATGCGGCCTGACGGTCCTTGCGCTTGTTGGCGCGGCGGACAATCCAGCGATCCGTACGTTTATTATTACGAGTTTTCTTACCCTTCGTTCCCTTGCCCCATGGCGTAACCGGATGACGGGCAGCCGAGGATTTGCCTTCGCCGCCGCCGTGAGGATGGTCAACCGGGTTCATGGCGCAACCACGGACTGTCGGGCGGATGCCCTTCCAGCGGTTGCGTCCTGCCTTGCCCGTGACGATATTGGCGTGGTCGGCATTCGAAACGGCGCCGACGGTCGCCATGCATTCTTGCGGAATGACGCGAAGTTCGCCCGAACCGAGCTTAATCTGCACAACACCCGTATCGCGGCCGACGATCTGAACGTACGTTCCTGCCGAACGCGCAAGCTGACCGCCCTTGCCGGGTTTCATTTCAACGTTGTGGACGACGGTGCCGACGGGGATGTTCTTGATCAACATCGCATTGCCGGGCTTCACGTCAACCTTGGCTCCTGCGACGACGATGTCGCCCGCCTTGGAGCGCTGCGGCGCCAGGATATAGGACTGCGTCCCATCCTTGTACGTAATCAACGCGAGAAAAGCGGTGCGGTTGGGATCGTATTCCAAACGTTCGATCTTCGCTTCCATATCGAACTTGCGGCGCTTGAAATCAACCAAGCGATAACGGCGAGCATGGCCGCCGCCGATGTGACGCGTGGTGATGCGACCCTTGTTGTTGCGGCCTCCCGTCTTGGTCAGACCTTCGGTCAACGACTTGACGGGCTTGCCCTTCCATAGCTCGGAGCGATCAACTTGGATCAGCTGACGAAGGCCTGGGGTGATCGGTTTGTAACTTCTTAATGCCATAATAACCTTCCCTTACACGCCGGTTTGCATGTCAATGGAGTTGCCTTCGGCTAACGTCACGATGGCAATCTTCACATCACTGCGAAATCCGACGCGTCCTTTAAAACGCTTGGTCTTGCCGCGACGATTGTGCGTGTTAACCGCGGAAACCTTGACGTTGAATAAAGCTTCAACCGCCGACTTGATGACCGGTTTCGTGGCCTGACGCGCGACGCGGAACGTGTATTGGCGGCTGCCGGTGATGTTCGTCGCCTTTTCCGTAATCACGGGCGACAAAATCACGCCATAATGCGCGGCCTTTGGCGTTGCGGGTGTGCTCATTTCAGCCTCTCTTGCAATTGCTCGACCGCGTTCTTCGTCAAAACCAGAACGTCGCGGCGGAGAATGTCGTAAACGTTAGCGCCCTGCTCCGGCAGAACGTCAATATTCGGAATGTTGCGCGCGGCCTTGGAAAAGTTGATGTCCAAATTCGCGCCGTCAATAATCAGGGCGGAAGAAAGACCGAGCTTGACGAACTTTGCCGCCAGAGCCTTGGTCTTGGGAGCTTCGAGCTTCGCCGCATCGAGAACGATCAGTTTGCCGTCCTGTTGCTTGGAAGCCAACGCCATGCGCAAAGCAAGCTGGCGAACCTTCTTCGGCAAATCGTGAGCGTGATCGCGCACAACCGGCCCGAAGATGACGCCGCCCTTGCGGAACTGCGCCGAACGCAGGCTGCCCTGACGAGCGTGGCCCGTGCCCTTTTGCGCCCACGGCTTCTTGGTCGTGCCGCTGACTTCGCTGATGATCTTGGCTTTGTGGTTGCCGGAGCGGCGCTTGGCCAACTGCCAGTTCACGGCGCGCGTCAAAATGTCCCGGCGCGGCGTGACACCGAAGATGTCGTCGGACAAATCTATCGTTCCGACTTCCTTGTTTTCGAGACTCTTTACTGTCGTCTTCATTGTCTTATCCACCCTTAAGCCGTAGCGCCGGCAGTTTTATCGGCTGCCTTTGCCTTTAATCCTGCGGGAAGCGGAGCTTCCTTCGGACGCGCACGCTTGACTGCGTCGCGAATAAATACGTAGCTGCCTTCAGCTCCCGGAACGGCGCCCTTCACCATGACGACACCGAGTTCCGGATCAACCGAAACAACCTTCAAATTAAGCGTCGTGACCGTT
>JBAZLX010000063.1:0-10311 GCA_041650075.1 Bdellovibrionales bacterium
CATTTTTATTGCGGGAAAACACTCCCCCAGAAAAAAACAGGGCCAATATTTTTTGGATCTCTACGGAACGGCGTTTTCAACCTATAAGGCTCGCTTCGGTGTATCTGCCGACGGCGTTGACGCCGTCGTCGCCACGACGGCGAAGGCTTTCGACATTAACGAGTATCATTGTTTTACCGGCACCTATGACGGAGCCAATCTGAAAATATATGCGGACGGACTCTTGGCGGGCAATCCTATTCCGTACAAATCCGGCATTTTTTCCGGAGCGGCGCCTTTCACCGTCGGCAACACCAAGCCAGAAAGCTCCATTTTTGTAGGAAATATTGACGAAGTCGCCATAGGCAACGTCGCCCTATCGGATGCGCAAGTTGCCGAGCTTTACAGGTTTGGAATTGACGGAACGAACGGCGCATCGGACACAAGAAAGCCCTATACGCTCTATTATCCGAAAGCCTCATGGAACAGAAATACGTCTTATGAGCAGATTTTGGCAGAAATCTCTGCTTTATGTTCCGCCAACCCTTCGTGGATATGCCGAACAGAAGGCCTGTCGGGAAGCGGGCGGGAAATCAAAAGCATCACGATTCCTCCCGAAAGAGCCTTGATGAAAACCGTTTTTCTCGATGCGGCCATTCACGGCAACGAAAAGCCTCCGGTTTTCGCATTGATGGGTTTTCTGCATTTTCTCTCCGATCATCCGTCGCTTTTCCCGACCACAAAAATCGTCGTGTATCCGGTCGTCAATCCGGATGGCTTTGTTTTAAACCAGCGGAAAAACGACAACAAAGCGACTGGCGAAAGCGCCGATCTCAACAGAAATTTTCCGCAGATACCGAACGGAAAAAAGCCCAATCCCGAAAGTGCGCCCCGTCAGGATGTCGCCCCTGCGTCGCAGCCCGAAACTCAAGCCCTCATGCAAGCCTTAAAAAACAGCAGGCCTGACAAATATCTGAATTTCCACACGCCGATAGACGCCTTCATGATTCCGGGCGGCAGCGGCGGCGCCGCGCCAAAAGCGGTGAATAATTATCTCGAAGCCCAAGGATTCCTCAAATTCGGCGTTCAGGGCGGCGGCATGCCGGGCTCTGCCGTCAACTGGGCGCTATCGAACGGCGCGGAAGCATACGTCCTCGAAACGCGCGATATTGACGACTCCGATTACGCAAATCTTGAAGAATATAACAGGATTATCGGAGCGATCGTCGGCTATATAGATACCCCCGTCCCCGCGAAACGCCCGCCAAGCAGTCGTCACTGAAACAGTTTTTGCAGCTGCTTGCGCGCGCGGGGCAAGGCATCCGGCAACCGCGTCAAAACGCGCCACACAATCATCAACGGATTTGTGGATTGCGCCCATGTGCAGACGGCCAATGTCAGCTTGACGAGCTTATTGGGAACAATGCGCGCGACAATCTTGGCCGAGCGCGGGACGGGATAATTATACTTTTTCATGCCCCCGATAATTTCCTGCATATAAACCCCATCGCCGCTTCTTTCGGGAGCGCTGAAAATGTCGCAAATATAGAGCCACTTATACTTGTTATAGACATCGAGGTTAAAAGAGCCCCTAAACCTCGGCAGCGCGCCGATAACGTCCAAAGACATTTCCGTTCTTAAGCATTTATAGCACATGGAACAGTTGGTATATCTCGAATCCATAGGCCTTTGGCAAACATCGAGCGAATCCCGCGCCACTTCCGATGTCGAGACGATTTCCGTCTTTTCAAATCTCGGATGTTGAGACCCGCTCAGGATGCATTCCGTCGTTTCCGACGAAAGCAAATGAACGATGTAGGGGTCAACGTGGCAGATGTCCTTATCATAAACATCGCCTGCATCTTCGCCGACATATGTGTCTTTGTATTTGCGCGACGAGGCAAAAAGAAACTTTCCGCATCCTTTCTGGAAAAGAAGAGCAACGGCGGAATTTCTCAACGTATGGTCGTGTATGAAAATGACGTTCGTAACTTCATCCACATTTGATTGAACGACAATCAGCGGCAGCCCCATTTTGGCAATGGCAGGCTTCACGCGCGCCAAGCGATCCCTGAATATTTGATCGCCGACGGCTCCCTTTCCATGTCCGCCCAGATTGTTGAACAGAAAGTGCGTGACTTTGTATTCGGGCGGAACCTTGGAGCCGGTATGCTCGATAATGGTGCAGAATGAATCTATCCCTCCGGAAAAAGCCGTAAAGACCCCTGCCCCGCCCCATTGTTCGCGAGTCAACCGCTGGGCTTTGATCTCGATTTTTTTGGGATCGGTCAAAAAGTTGTACAGAAGGGGCAGCGTGTAATTTATCGTGTTGTAATAAAGGCGGCTCGATAGGGCGCCTTCGATTTCGATATTAAGCCCTCTTTGCACGGCCATCGCCAAAACGGAAAGAAGGAAGCTGTCGCACGTGCCTAAAGAAACCATTCCGGCATATTCCGCCGGGAATTCGAACCAAAGCTTTTTAGGCTCTCCGTCAATAAGCAACTCCGAAGCGACGCGCCCAACCGCCCCTTCGACCGACAGAGCGGGGGGCTTAATGACCAATGAACCCATTACAACCTTCCTTTCCCTTTGCGGGATGGCATTTTAGACATTACGAGACAAAGAAACAGCCAATAGTCTCAGCGTTTTATGCATATGACTATTGCATTTATGCGGAATTTCTACAATTACTATCATGCATGAGGCTGGCTTGGCCTCCCTGCTTTTTCAGGCCGACAATGGTTAGACTGGACAAATAAATGTCGCGCACCCGTTCCGTAAAGATAAACATTTTCGCAAACTACATAGGTCAAGCGTACGCCACATTTATAGGCATCGTCGTATTTCCGCTTTACCTTCAATATCTTGGAGCGGAAGCCTACGGCCTTGTCGGTTTTTTTGTCGTCATGAACACGGTGCTTTGCATCCTTGACGTCGGCATGTCGCCGATGCTGAACCGGGAGATCGCCGCGGCGCGCGCCGATGAACAAAAGAGAGCTAGGTTCAGAACGCTCCTTCGAAGCGTCGAAATTCTCTTTATCGCCTTTTCCCTTGCCGTTGTTTCGGTCATGTACGCCCTCAGCGGTTGGATTTCGACGCATTGGCTGAACGTCGAAGCGCTGGATCTTCATGAAGTCGCTCAGTGCGTCAAGCTGATGAGCATCATGTTCGGGCTTCGTTTTTTCTCCGCCATCTATCGCAGCGGCCTCGGCGGCGTAGAAGCTCAAGTTTCCATGAACAGCGCATCCATCACTATCGCGACGCTTAAGGCGGTTGGGGCTTTGGCTATTCTTCGTTGGGTCAGCACGGCTCCTTTGGATTTCTTCCTCTATCAATTCATTATCGCCTGTCTTGAGCCGGCGCTTTTGGGCTTTCTTTTTTACAGGCAGCTTCCGGACACGCCGCGCCCGGGGCTCGTTTTTTCGTGGAAAGTCTTGCGTCCGGCGCTGCCTTTCGCGATGGGCGTCGCGTATACGGCCTCGATATGGATTTTCATCACGCAGCTCGACAAGCTTTTATTGTCCGGCATTCTTCCCTTGAGCGAATACGGCTATTTCGCCATCGTGGCGTCCATTTCGTCCGGCGTCGTCCAGCTTTCCGGTCCTATTGCCAATGCCGTTCTTCCGCGCATGACGTATCTTCTTTCTGGCAGTGACGAACCCGGCATGCGTACGTTGTATCGAAAAGCATCACAAGTCGTTGCTGCAATTATACTCCCCATAACGCTCACTATTGCCTACTATGGAACGGAACTTATCTACGCGTGGACGGGAAACCATACGGCTGCGGACTGGGGTGGCCCTATTCTTTTCTGGTACATGATGGGAAACGCTTTTCTGGCTCTTATGTCGTTCCAATATTATCTGCAATTTGCACACGGCAATCTCAAGCTTTACGTGAAAATGAACACTTATTTGCTTCTGTTTGCCTCCCCGCTCATCGTTTTTGCCGCCTATCAATATGGCGCGCTCGGCACTTCCGTTAGCTGGTTCATCATTCAATTGTCCTGCTTTCTTGTCTGGCCATTTGTCATCCACCGCAAATTCGCCCCCGGCCTGCATAAAGCATGGCTATCAAAAGACCTCTTCCCCGTCGCTCTCGGAACGGTTTTGGGAATCCTTCTGGCAACCCGCTTTCCGGAAGACGCTTTATCCAATATGTCGAGGCCCGTCCTGTTCATGACGCTGATCGGATTGGGCCTTGTCGTCCTCGCTTGCGCGAGCGCCGGAAGCTCGTATTTGCGCGGATATGCATTTTCAACTATAAAAAAGGTCAAAGGAATTCTCGCATGAGCCTCCCTTCCGAAGACGAAATTATCAGCAAGTGGCCGCGGCTTTCTCCCCCGGTCGTCAGCCTTTTGGGCATCACATATAATCACGAGAACTATATCTCGACCATGCTTGACGGTTTTCTGATGCAGGAAACGACATTCCCGTTCGAAATCGTGATCGGCGAAGATTGCAGCACCGATAAAACGCGCGATGTCATCAAGTCCTACCAAGAGAAATATCCGCGCCTTATTCGCCTTGTGACCGGCCCCAAGAATATCGGGTTTGCCCGCAATTTCAGCCGCGCGCTTGAAGCCTGCCAAGGAAAATACATCGCTCATTGCGAAGGCGACGATTTCTGGACGGATCCGCAAAAGCTTCAAATCCAATTCGATTTTATGGAACAAAACCCCGAGTACGTTATGTGCGGCCACGCCGCTTCCGCCGCCCTGTCGGACGGCGTCCCTCTCGGCGGCAAAGGCATAAAAGCAAAGGAACAATCCGCAGCAAGCCTGAAATTTTCCACCAAACTCGGATTGGGCAATCAAACGAAATTCTGGCGTCATGTGATTAAAAAACTCCCTCCCGAAGCCTTGCGCGTGACAACCGTGGATTTGTTCATGTCTTCCATGTTGGGGCATTTCGGCAAAGCCCGGTTTCTGGACAACATCAAGCCGTCCGTTTTCAGGATTCACAGCACAAGCATCTGGGGCCCGCTTACCGAAAAGAAGCGGGAAAAATATCGTATTCAGGCATATTATTTGATGTCCTTATATTATGCCAAAAGGCTGAAGCTCCTTTGCAGCCTCTATTTCTTCGCTGGCGCTACATATGTCCTTGCCAGGCGAGCATTGTCCGACTTGCTGGCTTTCGTCCGACTTGCAAAGAAATCAGCCTGATCGAACGACAGAGTCACCGCGCCGCATCAATAAATTCTTTGATGATTTTGGCTTGAGGAAGCTTTTCCGGGTTCGGCGGATAAATATTGAAATAGTAATTGCCGAAAGCGGGGCTTGCCGCCCAAATCGTCCAACCCCACCAAACGTCCTTGTTTTGATCCATATAACTCAGCGTATTTTTTAACGCCGCAAGGCAAACGGGGTCTTGGGACGAACCAAATTCACCTAAGAAACCGCGAAATCCGTTCTGGCGAAGCCAGCCCGTAAAGCTGACAAGCCTCTCCGCCCCTATTGTCTCGCTGACGCAGTCGGGATGCGTGCCGGAAGTATCTTTGTCGAAATAGATATGCGCTTCGAAAACGATATTGTTTTCCGGGTCTTTAATTTTCTTCAAGGCGTCGCCGTTCGATATCCAGCCGTCCCTGTTAAGCCATTTATGAGCCGCCGACCAATTGGTTCCGGGCACCAGAATAATCTGTTTGGCGCCTGTCTTGCGAATAGCATTTACGCCTTCCTGCGCAATTTCCGCCCATTCGCTGGCCGAGTGCTTATGAGGCTCGTTCATAAGGCCAAAGACGACATAAGGCTCGTCCTTGTAATGCTCGGCCATACGCGTCCAAAAATCGTTAAACGCCGCGACCGAAAGCTTGTCCGAACCGATAAGCTGTTTCCTGTACGAACCGGAATTATGTAAATCTATAATAATGTAAATTTTATGAGCCGCCGCCTCTTTGACGACTTTGTCGGCAAGCTCCAAATGCTTGGGGTCGAACGGCATATATAAAACAGGCTGCATCCTCTCCCACAAAAAGGACAAGCGAAGGACTTTCATGCCGAAGGCGGCATATATTTGGACATCTTCGGGGCGGGGGAAAAAATAGTTTGTGCCGTTCCGTCCGGGCAAAACCTGTCCGGCAAATCCGGCACCGGCAAGATTGATACCCCTTAAGGGCAAATTTTGAGCGTTTTGCGCCGATACAGGAAACGCCAAAGCGATCATAAGGGCAGCGGAAATAATGCCGAAAAGTTTCCTAAACATTATGATCCTTTCAAGCGGCTTTTTTGGCCTTTATTTCATTATGAGGAACGCGAACGGGAAGCACAAGGCCTGCCATCGGGAGCCGCGCCGTCAAGGCCTTTCCCACCGGAACAAGGAGGAGCGGGAATAACAGCCCAACAACAGTTCCACCGGCAAGATGCACCCCAACATCGTTGACACTTACTTTGAGCAGGAACACCCTGAACCCCGCCTCAAAAATCACATGGGCGAGATAGATGATCATGCTGTTCATGCCAATAAATACGATGCTTCGCCGCACAGCCGAGAGAACCGGATATTTATTCGTTTCCATATGATTAGAAACGTTCAGGCCAAACTTGTAAAAGGCAAGAACGCATATGATCGAACAGATATAATAAACGAGATTTGTCGGCTGCGCTTCCCGATAAAACAGGGTCGCCGCACCCAAAAACGCAGCGATGCACAGGATGTCATTCACCTTGCGCGCCGAAAGCCAATTTGCCGGAAGAAGCATGCCCAAGGCAAAATACGGCAGATTGACAAGCGCCGCGTTCAGGTACGGAACATGAATGCTTCTATAAGTGACTAAATCGAAGCTTACATAATCCCCGACAATCGCCAGCCCTATCATAGAAAGAGCAAAGCCTCCGAACCACCAGCTTCCCCGCTTCAACGAAAGCATTCCTGCGGCAATAACGGACATGCAAAACAACGCCCACAAAAACCAGAATTGATGTTTGGGTGGAAAAGGAGATGTCAAAACATCGTTCAGACTTAATTTATGATTGGCGCTTCCCGAAGCTAAATATTGCAAACCCGTTTGCAGATAAGACCAAACGACCAGAGGCACAAGCATCGTCCCCGCAATGCGCTTGATATAAGGAAACAAACCCAACCGATTGAATACGCCTTCGACAAAAAGACCGGACAGAAAGAAAAAGAGCGGCATGTGGAACATATAAAGGACGCGATCAACATCCGCCCAAACGCCGCCTTCCGGGACAATCCCCGCCGTAACAAGCCCCCGCAAGGTGTGTCCAAACACGACGAGCGTTATGGCAAAAGCTTTGACGACATCCGGCCCTTCAGCTCTTTTTGGGTATGGCTGAGACATATGTTTTCCTTTTTTGTTCTCGCATGAGACAGGCTCTTTGATAAAGGAATCCCCCGACAAGCCAAAGCGGAGCACTGACTTTGATCGTGAATATGGCGGCTCCTATCATAAGATTAATCGCAATAAAAAGGCTGGATCCGTATGTGAATCTCTTGTTTTGCTTGTCAATTCCCGGAACAACAAGCGATGTATAAAGCCAATAAATAATGGCGCCAAATATCGTCGAAAAACACACAAGATACACATAACCGCTGTCTTGGGATTGAGAAACGGCCCTCATATTACCGATCAAATAGGATTGAATATCAAGGTTGCTGAGAAAGGACATCGTAAGTCCAACCCGCCCCTCCAGATCGTCGCCCCAATGTTCCGGCTTGGAATACGGATCGAAAATAAACATTCTGGCAAACAAAATAACAAGCGGCATCACAAGAACCTGCACCTTGTCCGGCAGCATCGGAAAAACCCAAAACCCGGCAAGCATAAGGACGACAAAGGTTGATCCCGTTCGCGTATTGTTGCCAAGAATGATGAGTATAATCGTAAAAAGAAAAAGAATTCTGTCGCGCTTGACGAGACGGCTCCAAAAAGATGCCGTAAAAATAGCCAAGACCATCGAAAAGTTGGCAAGCGACACTTGTTCCAGAAACAAGGAACACAATCGGGGAATATTAAAAACGCCAAAACTGAAACGATTGGCATCCGCCATCGCTCCGCCGAATAGGCCATAGCCTCCCTGAGCCACCATGCCGCGCGTTTTTTCGTAATAAAGCGCCGGCTCGAAAAGCTGAATAAAGCGTTGCGTAAAGCGAATTTCCAAAAGAGCGCCGATCAACACCATGATCGAAATAATTTTAAATGCTTTTATAAGATCTTCTTCCTTGCATAAACTTCCGAGCAATATGAACAAAACGATCAACAGCATATCGCGGATGAATTTAACTAAAAATATTCCATTCGCCGCCATGACGATGAAACAGAAAACGACGGTGGCCATAAAAAACGCGTAATGAATAAGCGGTTTTTTAAGTTCCTTCTGATGGATAAAAATATAGGCCGCCCCCATCGAAACAACGAGAAGTTCGGTAATAGACACGACTGTCTCGTTAACCGGAAATCCGCGGGCCGCCATAAAGGCAAGAAACGCATTATAAAAAGTGCCCATAATCATAATGGACGCAGGCGCGAAAAAACGCGCCTTTTTGCCGCTTTTTTTAACAACAGCAATTTTTGGCTTTTCTTTTTGCCCTATTATCGTCTTGCCAACCACTCAATCACCACGGTTATTGCCCCGTTTTGCCTGCCGTTATAGCAGGTTGGCCGTCCTGCTGCAAAAAAGGTATTATCAATTTCCTCGAAAAAGATTAATTTTCTGAGGTTTCTGCATTATATATGCTTTTGTGTATTTGCCTCATTGCGCTATCTATATTGAGCCGTTGGCCATTCAGACAGGGAGAGACCCAAAATGCCCTTTGCCCAGAAAATTCAAAAATTCCTTCCTTCTTCTCCGGCAACGGTTTTTTCGTTATTGATTTTCGTCTGGCTTGCTTTTCTTTACGCGAAGCCACTCGGAGACATCTGGTATGCTTGGGGCTCCGAAGAATACAGCCACGGCTATCTGATCCCGCTTATTTCCGTTCTCTGGGGTCTTCGCCTCTTGCAGAAATCTCCCGTCGAAACGAAGCTTTCGCTCGGCGGCATTTCTATTCTCGCTATCGGCATTGTTTTCCTGTTTTTAGGGAGGCTTGTCGCCAATAACTGGCTGTCGCAAATTTCCATCGTCGTCTCCTTAACGGGTTATTTGGGTGCTTTCTGGGGATGGGCTTTCCTTAAAAGAATTGCCGCGCCGTTGTTCTTTCTTTTATTCGCGGTTCCTTTGCCCGCGACCGTTTTGCCTTCTCTGACTGCCGGCATGCAACTCGTTTCCTCCGATCTGGGAGTGGGCGGGCTGCAATTGCTTGGCTATTCCGTCTATCAGGAAGGCAACGTCATTGATCTCGGGGTCATTAAGCTCCAGGTTGCCGAAGCTTGCAGCGGGTTAAGATACCTGTTCCCGCTTATGAGCCTTGGCTTTCTTGTCGCCTTTCATGTTTACGAAACAAAATGGAAAAGAGCGGTTCTTTTTCTTTCCACTATTCCGATTGCGATCCTTGTGAACGGCATCCGTATCGCGTTGACGGGGATGGTCGCCAACTCGTTTGGAGTGAAAGTCATCGAAGGCGATATCCACGAATTCGAGGGATTTGTCGTTTTCATCTTCTGCCTTGCCGCGCTGATGCTTGTTAAAACGCTGCTTGATCGCTTTGGTTCGAAAGAGGAAGGCAACGCGATTGAAAACATATTGCCTTCGTTCGATGCGCCGCTTGGCGTTCGTACGCCCTATTTGACCAAACAAATCGTCATAGCGTCGTTCCTTATCGTCCTCGTTTCGACCTTCGGCGCTTCCGTATTTGCCGATTCATCAAGGCAACCGGTTCTTGGGCGGCAATCTTTTGCCAACTTCCCCATGCGCCTTGACGACTGGTATGGAAGAACCGAGCCTCTGTCCACCGACGAGCTTATATCTCTTAAGCTCACCGATTATCTTCTTACCGTTTTCTCGCAGGAAAAAGAGGGGCTTCCCGTCACTTTCTATATCGCCTACTACGAATCCCAGCGTCAGGGCAGCTCTATTCACTCGCCGCAAATTTGCCTTCCGGGCTCCGGATGGAAAATTGCGTCGCGCGAAGTTAAACATATTGACCTGAATGTTCCGGCTCTGAAGCCTTTTTCCGTGAATAGAGAAATCATTCGCAAAGGCGAACAACGGCAGCTCGTTTATTATTGGTTCCGCGAAAGCGGCGTTGACGTCGCAACCAATCTCGAAGCGAAACTGCAGATGATCCGAAGCGGTTTCAGTTCGAACCGTACCGACGGCAGCCTTATCCGGTTGACGACTCCGATTTTAGGAGATCAGGACGAACAAAAGGCGGAAGCTCAGTTAGAGGCCTTTATGAAGGTGTCTCTGCCGCTTTTGCCCGCTTATCTTCC
>JBAZLX010000064.1:0-10120 GCA_041650075.1 Bdellovibrionales bacterium
CAGTTGAGGCGAAGAGCGCTACCACGGCCGGACAAACCCTCCTTAAGTTCGTATATCGAAGGGTGCGGGAGCCATCATACACATTCTTGGGAGGAATTCAAGTAAAAAAGAGGAAATATCTATTGTTGCAAAACAAAGACTTAGGCCGTTTTTTGTGCGGCGCAATGACGAATTATGGGAAAAGTGGGTAAAAAAAGAGAAAAAACCAAAGGGGATGCCCGCCGGAGCCTGCCCTCGCGAAGGCGGGGGCGGGCATGACGATGGATAGGCAGGGAATGACGAAAGGATTAAATACCTAAATGCATATCCAAGTCGCTCTCCCCCCCTCCCTAACCCTCCCCGCGAGGGGGAGGGAAAAGAAAGAGGGATCGCCGCCGGAGCCTGCCCTCGCGAAGCCCCTAGAAAAAAGAAGAAACCAAATGGGATGCCCGCGGGCATGACGAGGAAAAAAGCAAAAGAGAAAACAAAGAGGATTCCGGATGGCCGCGCTTTCTAAAAAAGCGCGGCTACCGGAATAACAATGCTTATCGCGACAGCTGATAATCAGCGGTTGGGATGATACAAAAATATGTTCTTTGCCGAGCAAAGAGCGCTGGCAAAAACGGGACGGCCCTTTTCGCTGCCGCCATATCTGTCGTAGATTTTCCGGCGACATTTTCTGAATGAAGCCAAAAGCCCTTGGCGAACAGAAAGAATAGGTTCTGCCGATACTTGTTTGTTGCGTGCAAAATATTTATTTGACGATTTGCGATCATCCAAAAGCTGGACGACGGAAGCTTCAAGCGCCTTGGAAAAAATTTTCTTTCCTTCTTTTTTGCCATGGCGCGTTACCATTTCGGCTTCGACTAATCTGAAAAAATCCATGAATTGACTTTGAATTTCATTTTCATCGCGCTTACCACTAACAGGTTTCGACATCTACTTCCTCCACTGACTGGGTGACTCACTGGAGGGGCAGTATATCGGCAAAAAGACGAAAATCATGGTTAATTTGAAAGGGTTAGCCCTGCCCTGTTTTGCGGAAAATCGAGGCAAAGAATGCGGATTTCCGGCACAACCGGCGCGGGCATATCAGGCATATTCGCGTACCGAAAAATAACCGGAGACCTCGCCTTTTGTTGCTTCTTTCTATACTTAGAGTAGAATCAAAGAATCGAACTTAACCAATCACGGGAGTCTCAGATGGCTTGTGGATGCAAATGCGGCTGCAAAGCAACCGCGAAAAAGAAAACGGTCAAAAAGAAAAAAACCGTCGCCAAGAAAAAGAAATAAGTCTCGTTCGAATAACGGAAAAAGCCCTCGAACGAGGGCTTTTTTTGTTTGAGAGATGCCCTAATATATCCCCATTAAGTATGACGATACGGCGTTCCGGATTATTCCGGCCAGATGAAATAAGGAGAGTGACATGACGATCAACGTTCATGGCTATGCCGCAAAAGCGCCGAAAGCCGCTTTGGTTCCGTTTGATTTTGAACGCCGCGATGAGAGACCGGACGACGTCAGCATTGAAATTCTTTATTGCGGCGTCTGCCATTCGGACATTCATCATGTGAACGCCGACTGGAAAACCGCGTATCCCGTCGTTCCGGGACACGAGATCATCGGCCGCGTGACAAGCGTTGGCAAAAAGGTCAAGCGTTTCAAAAAAGGCGATCATGTCGGCGTCGGATGCATGGTCGATTCTTGCCAGCAGTGCGAGCCCTGCCAACACGGCCTTGAGCAATACTGCGAGGAAGGCGCGACCATGACCTATAACGGCATTGACCGCCACGACCATATGCCGACCTATGGCGGCTATTCGACCAAAATTATCGTCAATGAAAAATTCGTCTTGAAAATCCCCAAAGGCATGGATTTGAAAAGCGCCGCGCCGCTTCTTTGCGCCGGGATCACGACGTGGTCTCCCCTGCGCCATTGGAAAGTCAAAAAAGGAACCAAGGTCGGCGTCATCGGTTTGGGCGGCCTTGGGCATATGGCCATCAAACTTGCGCATGCCATGGGCGCTCATGTCACCCTCTTTTCCCGCTCTCCCGGAAAAGAAAAGGACGCAAGATGCCTTGGCGCTCATCAAATCGTCATTTCGACCGATCCCGAACAAATGGATGCCGTTCGGAATACCTTCGACCTGATTATCGATACGGTTCCTTATGCGCACGACATCAATTCATACGCACAAACCCTGACGCTTAGCGGAACGCTTGTGTTAGTCGGCTATCTTGGAAATATGGAGCCGACGATCGATTCAACGGCTTTGGTTCTGAAGCGCATTGCCGTCGCAGGCTCCGTCATCGGCGGCATCAAGGAAACACAGGAAATGCTGGATTTCTGCGGCAAGCACGGCATCACATCGGATGTCGAGGTTATCAAGATGCACGAGATCAACGACGCCTATAGGCGCATGCTGAAAAGCGACGTCAAATACCGCTTCGTCATCGATATGGCGTCGCTGAAGAAATAAGCGACGATATAAAGGATATCTAAGATGGCATATATTAATTGGGGCGATTCAATGAGCGTCGGCGTGGCCTCTATCGACGAACAGCATAAAAATCTTGTTGGCATCATTAACGAGCTCTATGACCAGATGATGCTGGGCAAAGATAACGAGGCTCTCGGCCACATTTTTAATCGAATAATCGACTATGCCATTACGCACTTTAAGTACGAAGAAGAGCTTTTCGCCAAAACGAATTATCCTCTTTCAAGAAACCACGCAGACGAACACACCGCCTTCGTTAAAAGGATCGTTGAGAAACAGGCTAGGTTTAAATCCGGCGAAGTTGTTTTATCCATAGAAGTAATAGATTTTCTTGAGGACTGGCTATCCGCCCACGTTTTGGGATTGGATAAAAAATATACCGCCCATTTTATTGCCTATGGGATCAGGTAAGTAAAAATATCCCGAAGAAATCGCACTTTTTTAAAGGCGCGGTTTTCAGAACGTCGACGGCTGCTGGGCTTGCGCCTTTACGGCTGACAGTCGCGAACGGGTATTAAGGGGGACATGTTCAGGACGCGCACTTCTTTGACGCCGTCCTGTTTTGCCTCTATCAATTCGGCAAGAACAGGTTGAGTAATTTCACGATCCACGGCAAAGAAGGAAATGTTTTCCGTCTTGTCCGGCGTCTCGCCCATTTGGATGTTCTTAATGTTAAGTCCGGACACCCCTAAAATAGTCGAGATGATGCCGATCATGCCGGGTTTGTTGTTGTTTCGAGCAAAAAGCATGTGCCCGGCAATTTTGGCCTCAAGCTGAATGTCGTCAACGCTTACGATGCTCGGTTCTTTATTGATCAGGGTTCCTGCGACTTGCGTCGTTCCCTTATCGGTCTCTACCCGTATGCGAATAAGCGTTTGATAGTTCTTTTCATCGCTGACTACCGTTTCTTCGATGGCGATGCTGCGGTCTTTGGCAATCGCAAGAGCGTTAATCTGGTTTGCTTGAATATTCTGACTTCTAAGCAGCCATTCAACGGCAGCCGAAGTCACCGGCTTGCGATTAACCTCGGCAACCCCGCCTGCATAATCAATATCAATCTTCTGAAGCCGCCCTTCGGGCATAATCTGCCCGACAAAACTTCCGAGTTGAGACGCGAGCATAAGATGCGCCCCCAGCTTGCTTCTTTCCTCTGCCGTAAGGGAGGGAGCATTGACGGCGCCTGCGATGGTTCCGTCTGTCAGGTAGTTTCGGACTTGCGTTGCGATCATTTCGGCAACCCGAACCTGCGCATCGGACGTGGAAGCGCCGAGATGCGGCGTGGCTATCACGCATTGAAGACCGACGAGCTTTTCTTCAAACGGGTTGCCCTTACCTTTTTCTAACGGTTCGTTTTCAAAGACATCGAGAGCCACACCTGCAACAATGCCTTTTTCAACGGCTTCCAGAAGAGCCTCAGAGTCCATCAATCCGTCTCTTGCGCAATTGATGATGCGAACGCCCTTTTTGCATTGTGAAAATTCTTTGGAACCAAGAATGTACTCATCCAATTTAACCGTATGGAGCGATATGAAATCCGCCTTTTTGAGGAGATCTTCTTTATTGTCAACGAGCGTGACTCCCACTTTTTCAGCCGCTTCCTTGGACAAGAAGGGATCGTAAGCCAGCACGGTCATGTTTAAGCCGATGGCGCGTTCTGCCAAAGCTTTGCCGACTCTTCCAAGGCCAAAAATACCCAAAGTTTTGTTGTTAACTTCGACGCCCGTTAGGTGCTTTTTATCCCAGCGCCCTTCTTTCATGGACACGTCGGCGACTGTGATGTTCCGCGACAAAGCCATCATCATGGCCAGCGCGTGTTCTGCCGCCGAAATCGTATTGCCGTCGGCGTTCATGACAAGAATGCCTTTCGCCGTGGCTGAAGGAACGGCAATATTGTCAACGCCAGATCCGGCGCGGCCAATGACTTTCAAATTCGTTGCCGCATTCAGGATATCAGGTGTAATTTTCGTATTCGATCTAACAATCACTGCGGCGTATTCGGAAATGATGGTTTTCAGCTTTTCAGGTGGGGGGGTATTTTTTGTATCAAAGGCATCAACATGAAAACCGGCATTGCTTAGAATTTCTGCGGCTTTTTCATCAACGCTGTCGAGAATAAGGACTTTATCCATTAGAAATCTCCCTCTTATGAAAAGGACATCATTCGGAATGGGAAGGGTGAAATATTCGTTCTACCCAGCAGGCATCAGCGTATCATCCGCCCCATTTTCGTCAAATGGAGATTATGGTTAATTTGAAAGCATTATTACCAAAGACATGGCGATATGTTTCCGGATATATTGTGCCGAACTTTATTTCGATTAATGGGATTTATTATGGACGGTATTCTGCAAAACCCGGTTCTTCCTTCCAAAGTTTACGAGATTGCTCCCCAAATACGCATCGGCTCGTGGGATTTCGAAGGCGCTACGATTGCATCCGAAGTTGTGATGCAGGGCTCTTTTAAAACGGTGCTGGATGAAAACGGGATTTACCGCGACATTTACGATATTGAATTAGAAACGTCCGGTCACGGGCTCAAAGATATTTTCACAAAATTTAAAACCGACAACAACCTCAAGCCTTCCATCGAGAGCATGCTGGAACGGCGATTGCAGGTCTATCTTGAGATGGTTGAAGACTATCAATTGACCCCTTTTTCATTCGTTGCGCCTTTGGCTCGGCTTCTTAATGGTTATGGCGCGGAGCAGTTTTTCCTTTCTAACGGCGCTCACGCCGCAATTGCAAAAATTGCCGGCGCCGAAGTCAACGGCGAACCGGGCGTTTATCCTCGTTATATTGATCGCATCTTTGCAAGCGACAGTCGCGAAAGATTGGAATATGCAAAAACGCATGGGCTTAAAGAAGGCGATAAGGCGGCTTTTCTGGCCGAATATTCGATAGAAAAAGGAGTTCCGCCGTACCAAATTCTTCTTGTCGAAGACAATCACAGGCACATTCAAAATACTCAAAAGGCCATGCGCGATTCATGGAAAGACCTTCTTTCAAGAAAACCTGCCGTGGGGCGCAAAACGGGCTTGAGCGAAGAAACAATTGGGGAAGTCCAGGAAATTTATGTGCAGAACGAATTCAACAAGCGGCACGGCTTTACGCCTAATACCGGCGTCGTGTTCCAGGGCTTGGCGCCTCGGAAGCTTTGTCAGGTTCTGGGAATAAAATAGAAATAAGAAAATGGGATTCCGGCTCGCGCCGCGCGTAAACGCGCGGCTTGGCCGGAATGACGATGGATTTTTAGAAAAGAGTGAGGGTTCAAATGTCCCCGAAGGAACCAATTATAAAAAAAGCCCTACGGGAATTGGCTTCTCGGCGCTTCGCGCCGCTCGCCCTGCCTTCGCAATATATGTTTTGAGTCTCCTACGGGAATTGTGAAAACATGCTGAATGCATGTTTTCATCCTCGCTTTGCTCGGACTTCGGTGCTTCGCACCTACGCGCCAAACGCTCCTGACCGTCGCGTTTGGTGAACCCTACGGGTACAAATATCCCCGAAGGAACCAATTATAAAAAAAGCCCCCTAATCAGGGGGCTTTTTTTATAATTGGCGTCTCCTACGGGATTTGAACCCGTGTTCTCACCGTGAGAGGGTGGTGTCCTAGGCCTCTAGACGAAGGAGACACGACTAACTACGTTTTTCCTGTGATGTAGGACTGAAACCCGCGCTTTTCAGCGCATTTTCTGAAAACACCGCTTGGCTTCTTGCCTCGCGGACGTCCGCATCCAGTAATTAAACGCCTCTATCTCTTATTTTTTGCGGAACTTGTCCAGACTTATCACTTCGCCGCGTTCTTCTTTTTTGGCGGCGTTCTCGTCCTGTTCTTTTTCTTCCTTGTTGGCAACGGGAGATTCTTTGCCGTCGCCCTCGCTTAAGGCTCCGGCATCCGCCGCATTCTGGAACTGCAGCGCGAAATTGACCGACGGGTCGGCAAACGTCGTGATCGCGTCTATCGGAACGACCAGATTTTCTTTCACGTTATTGAAACTGAGCGTGACCTTGATGCAATCGTCTTCAAGCTTGAGGCCGAAAAACTGATACTGCAGGACGATCGTCATTTCTTCCGAGTACTGCTTCTGCAGATAATCGGGAACCTTGACGCCCGGAAACTTCGTCAGAAACGTGATGTAAAAATGGTGATCGCCGGGAAGCCCGTCGCGGGCTACCGTTTCCATCGTTTCGCGCACAACGTCGCGCAACGCGGCTTCGATCATCAAATCGTAACGGAGTAAGTCTTCGCTCATGTTCTCAAAGGGGTGAAAAATTGTTCTGTTTTTTTGATAGCAAGTCAAACACGCTCTGTATAGAGAATTGAAAAATATTTTTCGGCTACTTGACGTGTTCAAGGATGTCCATCAGGGCGTGTTGAAATCTTTGGGGATTGGCCACCACATCGAAGGGCGAGACGTCCCCTCCCGTTCCGTGAACCAAAACCGTGCCATAGCCGAAGATGCGTCCCATGACCGATTGGTCGAAATTGACGCCCGCGATTCTGTTGATCATGATTTCAAATGTCGAACGCGAAACGAATCCGTACTTGGCGATGACTCTTTTGTTCGTGATGGCGAGTTCCGTTGACGATTGGCGTATAACGGCGCCGCACAAAAGGAAAAACCCGAAAATCGCAAAAAGCATCGCCGCTCCGGCCAAGGCGCGGCCTATGCTGGATACGTATGTTTCTCCCAGCAGGCTTCCGGCGATGTCGTAGCTGAAAAAGCCGATAATACCGCTTGTAACCGTGAGGAACAGGCCGGGGAGAAAAATAATCCAGTGCAACGTCGCTATATAAAGCAGCTTTTCTTCGGGAAGAAGAGCCTTCTCAAGATACGATGGCATGGTTTTCCTCAATCGTTTGTGTGTTGAGTATCCTTATGATCCTGCGCCGCAAGATACCTTTCGGCTTCGAGCGCGGCGCGGCACCCCATCCCCGCCGCCGTAACGGCTTGCCGGTAAGATTTGTCCTTCACGTCGCCTGCCGCAAAGACGCCTTCGACGCTCGTCGCGGCGCCGCCGTCCTGTTTCGTTACGATATAGCCTTCGGCGTCAAGCTGGAGCTTGCCTTCGAATATCTTCGTCGCGGGAACGTGACCGATGGCGATAAATACTCCCGACACGGGGAGAATTTTCTCGGCTCCCGTTTTGACGTTCTTGAGGCGAATGCCCGTCACGGAGAGCGTCGGTTTCTCGTCGCCGATAATTTCTTCGGTCACGCTGTCCCATTCAACCGCGATTTTCGGATTGCTCATCGCGCGATCAACCATGATCTGTTCCGCGCGGAACGTATCGCGGCGGTGGATAATCGTAACCTTGCTGGCAAAACGCGTGAGATATATCGCTTCTTCAATCGCGGCGTTGCCGCCGCCGACCACGCAAATTTCCTTGCCACGGAAAAAGAAACCGTCGCACGTCGCGCAGCCCGAAACGCCGTAGCCCTGAAATTTTTTCTCGCTGTCGAGTCCCAACCAGCGCGCTTGCGCTCCTGTGGCGACGATAACCGTGTCCGCCACGAAGACGTCCCCTGAATCCGCCTTGCAGACAAAGGGACGGCAGCTGAAATCCACGTCAACGATGGAGTCGAATATAAGCGTCGCCCCTACCCTTGTCGCCTGCGCCGCCATTTGCTCGACAAGCTGGGTGCCTAAAATCGGTTCGGCAAAACCCGGGAAGTTTTCGACCTCGGACGTGATCGTCAGCTGGCCTCCGGGTTGCATCCCCTGCAATACAATGGGCTTGAGGTTCGCTCGCGCCGTATATATTGCCGCTGTATAGCCTGCGGGGCCGGAGCCAATAATCAGTACTTTGGTGGTGTGCGTTTTAGCCATTAATTTAACCTTACCAGATGTCTTTTCCGAGTCTTAGCCTAGCAAGCGGTTTAACGGCGGCAAAATCAAAAAAAATAGGCATTTTTGCAACACAAAATGAAAGTAATTCCTCATTTTTCATGTTTATTGCCGCCTTTCCTGTGCTAGAAAGCAGCACATTTTGCTTTTCAACGCTTACCATAATAGGTTGAATTCGTTATGTCTGAATCCCAAAGTTCCTTGATGGATCGCCTGACCTCCCTGTGCAAAAGACGCGGCTTTGTTTATCCCGCTTCGGAAATTTACGGAGGTCTGAACGGTTTCTGGGACTTCGGCCCCCTTGGCGTGCAGCTTAAAAACAATCTCCGCGACGCCTGGTGGCACAGCATGGTCGAATGCCCCCCCATGGGCCCCGACGGCAAGCCTTTATCCATCGTGGGCATTGATACGGCCATTATTCAGCATCCCAAAACATGGGAAGCGTCAGGTCACTTGGCCGGTTTTGCCGATATGATGGTCGATTGCCGCGAGACGAAGAAACGCTACCGAGCAGATCATATTTTGGTCTTTCCGGTCTCCTACAAAGACGGGAATGGCAAGGAAGTACGGCTGCTGATGAGCGCCATCGAAGGAGATGAATCCATACAAGATAATATTATCAAAAAAACAGAAAAACTCATTCGTAAAAGGCACGGCGGGGAGGAATTGAAGCTTGGATTAAGAACTCTTTCGGAAGCTCTCACCGGCAATATTACGCCCACTCCGTTTACTTCCCTTTCTCCAGATGTGCAAAGCCAAGTAATTGGCCCAGACGCTTGGGAAAAGGGTACATTGACTGAACCACGTAATTTCAATTTGATGTTTCATACATACCAAGGCGTCTTTCAGAACGAAGATGCAAAGGTCTATCTTCGTCCCGAGACTGCCCAAGGTATTTTTCTACAAGTTAAAAATATCATGGATACGTGCCGCGTACGTCCGCCGTTCGGCGTCGCGCAGGTCGGCAAGTCTTTCCGCAACGAAGTCACGCCGCGCAACTTTATCTTCCGCACGCGCGAATTCGAACAGATGGAAATGGAATTCTTCGTGCCGCCCGAAGACGGCATGAAATGGTACGAGTTCTGGGTTGCTCAACGCTTAAACTGGTGGGAAGAACAAGGCGTCAGCAAGGCGAACCTCTTCCGCCATGAAATCGCGGATGCCGACCGTTCTTTCTATTCCGCCGCGACGTCGGACATTGAATATAAGTATCCGTTTACGGCTCCGGGCTTCGGAGAATTGGAAGGCGTTGCGTACCGCACCGATTACGATCTGACGCAGCATCAGAAGTTCAGCAAAACGAACCTCGAATACGTGGATCAGGAAGCCAAGCGCCGCTATATCCCCCATGTGGTCGAACCCGCGAGCGGTTTGACCCGTGGCGTGCTGGTTCTGCTTTGTGAGGCTTATCAATATGATGAAAGCCGTCCTTCACCTGAATGGTTAAAACTGAAGCCAAGCCTCGCGCCTATTAAGGCGGGCGTATTTCCTCTCGTCAACAAAGACGGAATGCCGGAGGTCGCCGAGAAGCTTTATTCGGAATTGCGGCAATCTTTCACCTGCCAGTACGACGCCAAGCAGAGCATCGGCAAGCGTTATGCCCGCATGGACGAGGCCGGCACGCCTTTCTGCATCACCATCGACGGCGAGACCCGCGAGAACGACACGGTCACCATCCGCACCCGCGACGACATGCGCCAGGAACGCATCAAGGTCGAAGAGGCCGTGGACGTGGTCCTGCGCAAGATGCGCGAGTGAGAGACCGTCGCGAACCCAGATCGAAGTGGACGGG
>JBAZLX010000065.1:0-10112 GCA_041650075.1 Bdellovibrionales bacterium
GATCTTAAATGGGCAGTCATGTCGAACGGACCTCTTGTTTGTCCGTCCGGACAGGCGCTAACCGGAATTGTCAATGGACAGCCACAATGTACAAACGCAGCAAGTTATACCATGAGCTGTCCATCGGGTCAGGTTTTAAAAGGAATATCCAATGGTTCGCCCGTTTGTGGATCTTATTAGGCGGGGAGAATACGTCATGCGATTGATTGTTTTTCTTATTCTTAGTCTGCTTATTGCAGGCTCATATCCTGCCCAAGCCGCCTTATTGGGAAACGCATGCACGATGATCGGCCAAACACAACTGGATACGGATCATCTCAATATAATATCCTGCCTTTGCCCAAGCGGCTCTCCCAACTGTACGACGGGAAAATGGAAAGCCATGACCAGCAAAGATATGACGTGCCCGTCCGGAAAATACCTCGCAAGCGTTTCGAACGGCGCGCTCCAATGCGTTTCTCAATTCGCCAATTTAAACATTTCTTGCCCGGCGAATTATTCGATCACAAGCATTTCAAACGGCGTTCCGCAATGCACCGTGACGTATATTCCCCCGCCCCCATGCACTTCGGGAGTCACGTTCTGGTACCCGGGCAATTGTTACGACCCTGCGACAGGCTATTATAAACCGTGTAAATTTTACTCGGGCAATTCAACGACGACTTACGCTTCATGGGACGGAACATTTGCCGACCGCTGGACTCAATATGCGAAAGTCGTATACGGCACGGCATCCTGCGTTAATGGCAAATGGATGTGCTCGACACGCTATGACATGTGGTGGTGTTGCGCGGGAGAATCTCATCCGAATTGGTCGTCACAGTACGAATGTGGAAATTGATGATTCAATCCGCTGTTGTTTTTTCTTCGGCTAAAGCTTTGATTGCCTCAAATGTTCCGAATTGAGGCGCCAGGCTGTCATATGTCAAAAATTTGCCGAAAGAACGCTTCTTCGCATTTTTCCCCATAAAACCGCCATGGACGGGATAAATAAATTTGACTCCGACTTGAGAAAAATCCTTATCGAGCGTTTGAAGCACCTTGTTCTGCTTTTCTGTGCTGAGGCGCTGGCTAAAAGCGGCAAGAGGCGAATCCTCCCCGTCCCAATCAATAAACGCCAAGATCGGAACCGTGCCGTGGTTTCGGTTAATCATCGCGAGCTTATAGAGCCATTTATTGACATCCAGCTGTCCCTTTTCAATATCTTCACGCGAAGGCGAGACCGTCACAAAATCGAGGCCGAGCGGCGGCGACAGCTTGCTTAGGTCATCCTCGCCCTGCCCCCACGTTCCAAGAAGGATGTTTTTTCCTTTGGCCGCCCCATAGCGATGCAGATCGTCCACAAGTTTGACAGCGGCCAAATAGGATTCCCTGACCGCCGGATGTCTGACATCGCCCGTCATTTCGATAAATAATTTTGTTTGAGCAAGCAGCCCGTCAATCCAAACGGCGTCCGCACCCGCATCAATCTGCTTTTTGGCAAACCCTTCCAATAAAAACCGATAGTCAGGGTTGGTCATATCGGGAAAGTAAACGCCGGTCTGCCGACGGTCGAAAGTTTTGGCCTCAACGCCCGCAAGGCGCGCTTGCAATTGTTCTTTGGTTACAGCTTTTCCACGAATGACCGTTTTCCATTTTTGCGGATCGAGCGCCAAGGCCCACGTCTCGTCGCCCGTAAAAATCCTGCCCGTCAAGGCATCGCTTTCGATGCGCATTAACCGCTGTGCGGGAAGAGCGCCGCAAAAGATCAGGGACGGATTCTCCCATTTGATGCCTTCTATCCACTCTTTCAAGGACCGATAGTTCTTAACGGCTTTACTATCGTATCCGCCGGCCTCCTGCAGCCCTTCCTCTTTAATTATGGCATGAAGCGCCTGAGGAATATGATCCGAAGATTCAACGACAGGCTCCCATTTCCAGAAACCTCTAAAAATAAAACCGGCTTGGATATCCTTAAGGATCGCGGAAGTCTCTGCTTTGCTTCGCCCGATAATAGAACCGTCCGTCACATTTTCATATAGGACGGCAACTTTGACTTTCGACAACGGGTTTTCGGCATGCACGGAAAAACACGGCCACAAGATCGCGATAAACGCGCCGATTAAGACTTTTGCGCTTTTGGACATCTTAGGGTCTATGTCTATGTCTCAAGATTTTCTCGACCCACCCCGAAGCAGGCGACGTGCTGTCAATCACGCTATCGTGATAATCTTTCTTCTTGGCGCGGTTTTCAATCCTGTGCCATGCCCGTTCGTGGAAGAAAAAGGCCACGACCTGGGCGCACGGCTCGACCAAGCCAATAGCCAAAGCTACGCGCCAACTCCCGCTCAACGCATAGGCCACGAGTATGGCGATGCTCATATGCATCGTCCCGTAACTGAGCGTCTTCAGAAAAGTCTTTTTAATAACGGACAAGCGGGCACCTAATTTTAGCTGCCGGTTTTACTTTTCCTCTTCTTGACCGGAGGGAGAGCTTCGGGGGTAGGTTTTGTCGTCATAAATTCTTCACAGCCGATGCTGCGACCGACTTCCCACAGGCGGTCTGCCGTATCGCTTGCAAGTTTTTTCCATCTGACAGCGTCGTTTTGAGCGTTCTGGGACGTTTGCTCAAGATCGAACGCGCGGCGGCGCCAGAAATCGAGTTGGAAATCCTGCGTCTGCAATTCGTTTTTCAGGTCTTCGACCTGCTGCTTCAAATGATGTATCTGGGATTCCATATATTCCCGCCCGCCGGACAGGAACGAAAGCACACCCGGAGATTTAATGCGGGTATGGGTCGAAACGGCCTTGGCCAGATCGCTGAAACTGAGTCCGTCGCGAGACAAAAGCTGGCGGGCTTTTCGCACAGCAACGACGGCCTCGCCCTCGTGGTTCGAATCCGCAAGGGCAAGAATCTTGTCAAGCTGCTCTGGTATATGTTTATCCATCGGCGAATCCATTATACGAGTTTCCGTGATTCGTATATAAAGATTAACCATCTATTCTATTTGTTGCATAACGGCGCGTCCCCATTATAGTCGTTTGGTCTACTCATAAACTAAGGAACATCACTTGAAGGCTCTCAACAGTCTGGTTATGTCAGGGCGCGAAGTCCTACCCATTATCGAAGGCGGCAAAGGCATTTCCGTATCAACAGGCGCATCCACAGGCGCATGGGCGGCGGCAGGCGGCATCGGAACATTCTCCGGCGTTAACGCCGACAGCTACGACGCGCAAGGCCATGTCGTCCCGCAAATTTATCGCGGCAAAACGCGTAAAGAACGCCATGAAGAGCTGATCGCCTTCGGCATTAAAGGCGGCATCGCGCAGGCACAAAGAGCGCACGAAATTTCAGGTGGCAAAGGCCGCATCCACATGAACATCCTGTGGGAAATGGGCGGCGCGGAGCATATCCTTAGCGGCATCCTCGAGGGAGCAAAAAGCATGATCCACGGCGTTACCTGCGGCGCAGGAATGCCTTATCATGTGGCTGAGATCGCCGCGAAATACGGCGTCAGTTATTATCCAATCGTTTCGTCCGCGCGCGCCTTCCGCGCTTTGTGGCTGCGCGCTTACAACAAGTTCCGCGAAGGGCTTGGCGGCGTCGTCTACGAAGACCCTTGGCTCGCAGGCGGACATAACGGCCTTTCCAACAGCGAAGACCCTAAAAAGCCCGAAGATCCTATGCCCCGCGTGATGGCTTTACGCGCGCAGATGAACGAATACGGCCTTCAAAACACGCCTATCGTCATGGCGGGCGGCGTTTGGTGGATTTCGGATTGGGAACATTGGCTCGACAATCCTGAAATCGGCCCCATCGCTTTCCAATTCGGCACCCGCCCTCTCTTGACGAAAGAAAGCCCGATATCCGACGCATGGAAAAAGAGGCTGCTGACGCTGAAAAAAGGCGATGTATTTCTGAACAGGTTTTCGCCGACGGGCTTTTATTCGTCCGCCGTTGACAACGCCTTTATCGAAGATTTGAAGGCGCGTTCCGAACGTCAGGTTGCCTATACGCACGAGGCGGTCGGCGCCCATACGGAAAGCTACCAGGTCAGCGCCGTCGGAGGGCCGGTATTCCTTACGTCAGCCGATACGGCGCGCGTCAAAGCGTGGCAGTCGCAAGGCTTTACCAAGGCGCTCCGCACTCCCGACAGCACGCTTATCTTTGTGACGCCTGAAACAGCCAGAGAAATCCAGAAAGACCAATCCAATTGCATGGGATGTCTATCTGCCTGCCTGTTCTCAAATTGGTCGCAAAATGAAGCCGGAACGACGGGGCGCATGCCCGATCCGCGTTCATTCTGCATTCAAAAAACCCTGCAGAAAATCAGCCACAGCGACGATTGCGAGAACGCGCTTATGTTCTCCGGCCACAACGCCTATCGCTTCGGAGAAGACCCCTTTTATGCCAATGGGTTCATACCCACTGTTAAACAATTAGTTGAACGGATTGTCACGGGGTACTGATGACGGCGGTACCGGTTTTCTACTTGATCGCAGGCGAAACTTCCGGCGACCTGCTGGGGGTGCGACTGATGAGTGCGCTCAAAACCAAACTCAACGGGAATGTGCGATTTACGGGAATTGGCGGGCCCTTGATGCAAGCCGAAGGGCTTGATCTTCTGTTTCCTCACACCGAATTGATGCATTTCGGAATATTCGAAGTTTTGCTGCATATCCCCCGCCTTCTCAACCTTATCGAGCAAACGGTTGACGACATTATTTCGAAGCAACCCGAAGCCGTCATCACGATTGACGCTCCCGATTTCTGCTTTCGCGTAGCCGAGCGCGTTAAAAAACGCGAAAACGAGACTATCCACCTTATCCACTATGTCGCGCCGACGGTATGGGCATGGCGGCCTTGGCGCGCGAAAAAAATTGCGCGATTCCTCGACCATTTGCTGGCGGTATTGCCGTTTGAGCCCCCCTATTTTACGCGTGTCGGACTGAACTGCACTTTTGTCGGGCATTCGATCATCGAATCCGGCGCGGCTTCGGGCGACGGCGCGGCCTTTCGTTCGGTGCACAACATTCCGCCCGACGTTCCCCTTTTGGCGGTTCTTCCGGGCAGCAGGAACGGAGAAATCTCCCGCTTGTTGCCCATTTTCCGGGATACAGTCCGTGTGCTTAAAACGCGGCATCCAAACTTGCAGATCGTCGTGCCGACGTTGCCGCATGTCATAAGCCGCGTCGCCGCCGAGGTCGCCACATGGGGACTGCCCGCGCACATTGTCGAAAGCGAAAAAGACAAATTCGACGCTTTTGCCGCATCGAATGCCGCCCTGGCATGTTCCGGCACCGTCGCGCTGGAACTTGCTCTGGCGCAGTTGCCTTCCGTCATTGCCTACAAGGTTCACCCTCTCTCGTATTATATATTGAAACTTCTGGTTCTTGCCAAATACGCCAATCTCGTCAACATCATCCATAACGAACCGATAGTGCCGGAATACCTGCAAAACAACTGCACGCCGGAAAAACTCGCGCCCGCCATAGACGTTCTTCTAAGCAACGAGGAAGTCAGGCAAAGGCAAATCACCAAATTATCCGAAACCGCCAAAGAACTAGGCCTCGGTCAATTTGTGCCCTCGGAACGCGCGGCGGAAGCCATACTCAACGTCACAAGGCCTCCGGCCGTTCTTCAGGTTCTCCCTGCCCTCGTCACGGGCGGCGTCGAACGCGGAACGGTTGAAACGACAGCCGCCCTTGTCAAAGCCGGTTTCAGGGCTTTTGTCGCATCGTCCGGCGGCCCCATGGCGCGCGACGTCGAGGAAGCAGGCGGCACTCATGTCACTCTGCCCGTAGCGTCAAAAAATCCCGTAACGATGCTTCTTAACGCGTTCCGTCTGGCGCGCCTGATCCGCGAACGAAAAATCAACATCGTACATGTCCGCAGCCGCGCCCCTGCGTGGAGCGCATGGTTGGCCTCTCTGCTTTCCGGCGCCAAATTCGTCACGACCTTCCATAATGCCTACGGAGCCGCCACCCCGCTCAAGCGCCTTTATAATTCCGCAATGGCTAAGGGAGAGCGCGTTATCGCCATTTCCGAATTTGTTGCCGATTACGCCGTCAGAACCTATGGCGTCTCGCAGGATATTCTTAGCATTGTATCCCGCGGCGTTGACGTCGAAGCTTTCGATCCCCGCAAAATTGACCCGTCGCGCGTAAACGCGCTCAGGCAGGCATGGGGCATTACCGACGTCAACAGGCCCGTCATCCTTTTACCCGCGCGGCTGACGCGCTGGAAAGGACATTTGGTTCTTATTCGCGCTTTGGAACGCCTGAAACGTCGCGATTTCTTCTGCATCATTGTCGGCGGCGGGAAGAACACACCCTACGGTCACGAAGTCGCGCGCGCGATCAAGCAGGCCGGGCTCGAAAACAACGTCGCCATTTTCGATACTTGCCCCGACATGCCGGCGGCCTATTTGCTGGCCGATATTGTCGTGGTTCCATCCACGCGTCCCGAAGGTTTCGGCCGCGTTGTCATCGAAGCTCAAGCGATGGGAGTCCCCGTCATTGCCTCAAACCACGGCGGCGCCAAAGAAACCGTCTTACAAAGCAAAACCGGATGGCTGACTCAACCGGGCGACGACGAGGATTTGGCGAGAACGATAGAAATTGTGTTCCTTCTACCGCCCGAAAAGCGGCAGGCCTTGGCCGAAGGAGCGCGAGCGCACATATGCGCTCATTTTACGACCACGGCCATGACATCGAAAACGCTGAGTATCTATAGGGAATTACTTCACAGTTCGCCTCACGTTCTCTCACGCAAATAGAAATCTTATTTCCACCTTTGATCTTGCCGCTTGCCTTCAAGCAGGGATATACTCTCCTCAGGCTCTAGCCCCGGTACCTGCCATGCGCGTTCGTGTCTACAGGCCCGCCAAATCGGCATCCCAATCGGGATACGCCTTGGCGCACCAGTGGGTGATCGAAGCCGAGAACGCAACGCCGAGAGTCCCCGAACATATTATGGGTTGGTCGAGCGCAAGGGATACCTTCTCTTGCCTGAGAGGGCGGTTGCGTTTTCCCTCACAGGATGATGCCATTGCTTTTGCGAAAGGAAATGGCTGGAGCGTCATTATGAATGAGCCTCAGGAACGCACCTTCCGTCCCCGCACCTACGCCCAGAATTTTCGTATCCAGCGCCCGCAGGACGAAGAAAGAACGGCTTATACAAAATGATCAGTGATATAGGCTACGGCGTTTGACATCACTCGTTCTGCGCCTCGCCTGTCTCTTGCCGAGTAATATGTTGCGTTATAACAATTCTTTCAGTTCGGCGAGCGACAGGCTCTTCGCAACCGCTCGTGACCCGAACGAGTTGCTTCTTGCGCCGGCTAATAATATTCCCGCCGCGAAACGATATAATTTACTATTAACGCCATGAATGATAGAATCACCAAGTGCGCGAGTCTTTGCACTTCAGGTGTCTTTTATGTCTTCCAACATCCTCGTTTCATCATCGGTTACGGCGTCCGGCGTTCCGACGACGTACAGCATTTCGACGTCGCATCCAAAGAACGAAACGGCGGATGAGGCCATTGATATCGGCAATCTGGATGCGCAAAGTTCGATTATTACCATCAGCGACGACGGCGCCGTCGCAACATCGGCTATTTCCCAAAGCTTTGTGGCCAAGGAAGGGACTGTCAGCCTTTCGGAAGTGTTCGATAATTTTGTTACCGAAATTTTCACGCGATTCCAGCTCATTGACAGCGAAGGCACCGTTATCGCCGACAGTCAGGGAACGACGGAGCAAATTGCAGCTTACGATGAATGGGTTGAAGGAACGCTGGCCGTCAGCGCCGGAACCTATACCGTCACGGCAACGCCTGAAACGGCATATACGGGCGAACTGGCCCTGACCGTAGGCTCGTCGGAACGGCAAGGCACAAGCCTCTATGTTGACAGCTCTTTGACGGGCAGCGACACGTCCGAGTATTACAACTTTTCTCTCTCCGGCAGCAATATCAAGCTTGATTTCGATGCAGGTTCGAACGCCAAAAATGTCCGCGTCATCTTATACAACGAAGACGGGAAAATTATTGCCGACAGCGACGGCAACGCCTATCAAAAATCCAAATATGTTTCTCTGACTTCCTCTTCGGGTCTTTCGGCAGATTCCGGCGATTACAGTATCGAAGTTACATACGCCGACGATGTCGATACGACAGTCCCAATTGATTATAATTTCTCCCTCTACTCCGGCAACAGCTATGCCGTTGTCTATAAAAACACCGTCGAGGCCCAACCCTACGACGGCAGCGCAAGAGGCTCCGTTGAGGCAACCTCCGATGCCGAGCTATATGAAGCAAGCGCCTATAACAAAATCATCACCTCGGCTGCGCAGGCCGTCAACATCGGCTGGATTCAGCAAGATAAATCAATGCTCGACGTGTACAGCCAGCTTACGGCCGCCGACAACGTCGAATATTATTCGTTTACCTTCCAGCAGGGCAACAACCTGAAGCTCGACTTCAACCCTACGACGACGACGAACGAAGCAGGCCTTCGCGTACAACTCATGGACGCCACGGGTTCCCGCGTCATTGCCGACAGCGGCGGCACGAAGGCACAGCGCGAAATGTACGCCAAACTGACCTCGTCAGAGGGCGTTGATGCAAACACAGGAAATTATATTGTCCGCATTTCCTATGCCGAAGGAGCCGCCAAAGACACGATAACTTACGAATTTGGCATTTATTCAGGGTCTTCTTACTCTGCCCAATACAAAACGATAGCCTCGGCGCAGACGTACGAAAATGCGATTTTGACCGGCGAACTTGGCTCCAGCACGGCAGCCTCTTCCGCCATCGCGGCCTATCTTACCGCACAGATGAACGAGGACGACGATTACCTCGCCTCGCAGCTGGCGTCCGCGCTTAAAACCCTTTATTGATTATCCTACGGGGTTGATTTTTAATTCGGCGGCCGTCGGGACGAAAGTCCAGTCCATTTTCAGTATGTCTTTGACTTCGTCAAATCTTGGCGGCTCGTAGCGCGACACCATATAGAGCGGTTTTTTCTGCTTCAGTATTTCCGTCAGAATAACCAACGACGTGTCAACGGTCACAATCTGCGCCGCTTTCTCGATGACAAGAAGCCAATCAAGAAGCGTAAAAGCGTCCAACAGTCTCAAACGAACGACATTGCCCGGAACGTCAAGAGTGATCGTCTTGCTGCTGCACATTTCGTTGACGAGCGTATAGCAAGAGTCATCCTTCAATCCCAGAACGTCGTAATACAGTTCCTTCTCGACATGGGGCCGCCTTTTAAGATGAACGTGATCTGCCCAGTCGGAATGATCGAGGCCCACAAACCGGTATTTCGACGTCATCATGTTGTCGTTGAGCCATTGATAACTCGACCCGAGCGCAATAAAAGTAAAGCCGTTTTCAGGGTCGCCGCCGTTATAGACGATCGGACTTTTAAACGACAATTCCTTGGTATCCGCTGGAGCTCTCGATGCCTCATGAAGGCCTAAAAAAATGCTCGCAAATTTAAAATCGCCGTACCACGCGCCGTTATTCATCGTCATCAACGGATAGGCAATATCTTCGTGCGGGGCAAGATACGCGCGCAGCCAGGACAAATTTTGCGCGATAGGAACGACAACGCGATAGCCGAAATCCGCATAATTCCTGATAATTTTCTGAATGAACAGAATGTCGCCGATGCCATGAGGCTGGCAAATCATGCATGTCTTCTTGGCAGGCGCGGAATCCATCAGCCCTCACCTTACACGATGGGTTTAATTTTCAGTTCTTGCGGCGTCAAAACGAGGTCCCACTGAAGACGAAGAATATCTTTAACATCGTCAAAGCTGGGAGGATCGTAGCGCGACACCATCGTCAATGGCACTTTGACCTTCAGAATTTCGGCCAAAAGCACAAGCGAGGTATCAATGGTTACGATCTGCGAGGCCTTTTCGATAACAAGCATCCAGTCAAAAAGCGTAAAGCCGTCAACGCGGCGCAGGCGAACGACATTGCCCGGAACATCAAAGGGTTTGCTGCCGCCGCTGCATTCCTCGTTGACGAGCGTATAGCGAGAGTCGTCCTTCAGGCCGAGAACGTCGTAATAGAGCTCGCGTTCGACCTCGGTTCTTCTCTTGATGTGGCAGTACC
>JBAZLX010000066.1:0-10048 GCA_041650075.1 Bdellovibrionales bacterium
CATATTCTGGACAAAAACATCGTGTAATAATCAGAAAAGAAATAGGTAGCGGGCTGTATTGTCATATCGAAAGCCCACAAAGATTTTTCCTGTAAGGAGTAACAATGAAAACCTTATTTGTTGGTAAATTAACTACAAATGGAAACGACATTTATACCGCCCCTGTCGCTCTACCGCTTAATGCCACAGCGACTAAACTTTCATTAGCTTCTTTGACCACTCAATCCGGTCATCCTGCCAGACGATTCTATATTGGGGTTTATATGACATCGCTGGCAACATCAGGGGTTCATAATCTCATTCTGCAACCTTCGCAAATAATCACATTTTCCAGAGCTCTTAAGTGTATGATGCCTGCTATTCCAGTAACTATTCCTGAAACATCAACGGGCGAAGCAGCCATTTTAGTGGAATTTTCACTTCTAAAAATTGGAAGCTATTCTTTAGCAATATCCTTGAAATCTGATTTAGAAGGAGATTCGGCAGTGAATTTTTTCTCCGTCATCTTTTCAGAGGGGTCCAATGACGATGGAGGTGTAAATGTTACATCCGTTTTAGGAGCCGCCCCGATTGCCAAAGCAGATATTATTACTGGTGACGGCAACCCGATTATTGTTAATAATGGCAAGGTCGCAGTATCAAATATGCCGGTATCCAGAATAGGTATTTAAGTGACGGTCGGATAATCAAGCGGCGAGAGCCGGTAGGACAACTATAAGTCAACATGAAAGGCATCCAATGACGGAACAAGAGAAACAGCGTTATGCAGAATTGCACGGTATCACGGATGGCGAGCTTGCGAGAATGAAGTTGCTAGCGATGGAAGCGGCGGAAGCAGCGGTGACGAAATACGATGCTGCGTGTGAAAAGGCGTCTCCACGAAAAGCCTGTAAAGCCGCGATGGAAGAAATCGCAAACAAGGTGCTGGCAGGAAATCCGGCCTTTCAGTCTATGCGTGAAGCATACCTTAAGATGCTCGGAGCAGCCGCAGTTGTGAGTCTCGTTTGTTCGGCGTGTCTTAGCATAGGTTTGTTTTTAGCTGGTAAGTATCTTTAACCCATTTTAAGGAGTTTACAATGACTGATTTATGGCACAAATTCACGAAGTGGGCGGACTACAACCGCTATACGTTTATATTGCTGTTTGTGGCAATCGTGTTTTCTGGATCAATGCTTTTGACGGTTGGCTGTCAGAGCAAAACAACGGGATTAATTGACGAAACACCGGTGACACTTCCAGAATTAAACCGACAGGCGGTTAAGGTTCAGCAAACACTTGATGCTGAAAAAGCATCTATCGAAATGCAAATTGCACAATATAACGCTAAGGCCGAGGCTATGGCCGCCGCTTACGAGGCTGCCGCTGGTGACATCCAACGACAGGACGAAATCAAACAGCAGATATTTACGGGCGTTTTAGGCATTGTTCAGAGCGTAGCCGGAGGGACGGCGACGGTGGGCGATACTATACCGATTGCGGGTGGATTGCTTGGATTGGCGTTTGGCATCGGAGCGACGATTGACAATAAGCGTAAAGACGGAATTATCAAGGCCAAAGAAATCAAGGTAGTTTAACGATATGACTACGGATTACATCGAACAATCAGACATCGAGGACGTATTCGGAGCTTCGAATGTTTCAAAGTGGGCAGATCTCGATAATGACGGCGACGAAACCGCAATCACGGCGCGCATTGCCAAAGCAATCGCGTGGGCCGAAAATGAAATTCATAGCCGCCTGCGCGAAGGCCCTTATGTTTTGCCTTTGGCCAATGATGAAAGCGATGTTCCTCTTGAGATTATCGACGCGGCGGCGAACTTAGCAGGCGTGTGGCTTTATGAAAATCGCGGCGTCCAGGATTTCGACCCTGAAAGTGGTCAATCAGCACATCGGCTAGAATGGAATCGGTCGAGGGCTGAGCGGACTTTGAAGGAAATTCTCGCGGGCGTAAGAATTCTGGACGCCGTGAAACACAATACATTAGATGGCTCTATACCGAAGGTTATTAAAAACAGCTAAATCCTATGGTACAGATAAATGTAAATATCAGTGACCGCTTGAAGTTAGTCAAGCAAATAATCCAGGCTGGGTTTCAAGGGAACCCCGGCCACGTCCAGAATGCGTTCAAACAGTGGGCGGTTCGGTATCGATCGGAAATGCAGCTTCGGTTTAATACGCTTTCACGCGGGGGCGGGGAATGGCCGCCTTTAAAGCGTTCGACAGTTTTGGCCAGAGCGTCCAAGCCGATAGGCCGATTGAAAAAAGCGTTTGAACGAGGCGACATCGACGAGGCGACATTTACTCGGCGAATGAAATCGACCAAGGCCAAGGTTAAGCGTGAACGTTTGAAGTTTGCGAGTTTTTCGCAGCGTCAAAAGTCGCTCTCAAAAGCGATGGCTGTTAAAAAGAATGCGTTGGCCGATGTCCGCAGTCGCTATATGGCTGGGAAAATGTCGGATGCACAGCTTGACAAGCGAGTTAATAGCATTGTTTCAAGGGCGAACAAGGCCAAGAAAAACGCAACTATAGGCGGTACGGTATCTATCTTGCGTGATACGGGCTTGCTCTTTAACACGTTGGACCCTACTTTCATCAATGCCCCGGGGCAGTTGGAAAGAAACCTGGGCAATGGCATTGAGGTAGGCATCGGCGGACCAGCAAGTCACGGCCTTGGACCGGCGACGATTGGCGATATTGCCAGCTACCATCAGACAGGGGCAGGCAACTTACCTGTGCGTGAAATCATAGTTTCACCGTCAGAAGCGGTACAGGTGAAAATGGCTGGCGATTTAGAACGCGGCTTTCAAAAGATAATCAGGGAGAGCCGATGATTATGCAGTTTTGGAATTCAAAAACAGAATACGACAAGCACCAAATCGTGCAATATGGAAGCGGTTTATATCAAAGCCTTTTGGATGTAAACAAAGCGAAAATTCCAGGCGCTTTAGGTTCTGAAACCTATTGGGCGTCGTATGCTGACCCTATCAGTCAGGTTTATAACGCATTGTGGTCGATGATTGAAGCAAGCCCGGCCTTGGCAGATATGATTAAGCCGGGGAATCGTATCAAGTACAGCGGCGAAAATCGCGATCCTGAAAAGAAAGAAATCCTCGACGCTGACATGCCAGAGCTTCAGATTATTTCTGTCGGGACGTCCCCTGGTCTATCGCGTACATCAAGTGGCTCATCTATTCTCAAGCGGTTTCGCGTTCAAGTTTCAACCGGCGATCAGCGTTTAGATTCCGGGCTATATGCGATTGAATGGGAATTATACAGGGCCTTTGTTGATTGGGCAACAACACTAAAATCACTAACATGGAATAGCAAGGCGTATGTTATAAAAGCCTTGCCGGTTTCGGTTCAGGACGGAAAAAGCAATAACGAATTACAACGAGGCATTCGCGGTTGGATTTCACTTTGGGAATGTGAAGTAGAGATGTGGTTTGCCACGGCAGATATGAGTTTATGTATAGAAGAAGATTAACACTAACTCTCTTTAAGGAGTTTAATCATGGGTGTTCATAGCGGTGCGGTTGGAATGGTAAACGGGATGACGACGGTTCGGAATTGGCAGGCGAGCATTACTGCGGCCTTAAGTCCGTATTATGCGTCCAACACCAAAGGTGCCGGTGGGCATAATTCTGGCAATCGCGATTGGTCTGGAAGCTGGGACTGCTATGGTCACACTCCTGCTTATATGCCGGGAGATACGGTTGCTTTTGTCGGCTCCGAAAGTGGAACAAATGGCATAACGGGAAACACCATCGTTGATAGTGTAACTATCAATTGGGATATTGCAGGTGCCAAAGAAATCAATCACAGCGTCAATTTTAGCGGCAATGGAGCGGCCACGATTGGGGCGGCGGTAGCTTCGATTGATACCGGAACGCCGGATATTTTCTCTTGCTACAACTTGGAGGCTGTTCACTTGGGCGACGACTCGTCAACCGGTGGCGCTTTTGATGCTCTTGCTAACGTGAAAACCGCGTCTCTTACATTTACGGCAGCGAACGCATCGACGGTCAATAGCTCATCCGGCGGGTGGACGCTTCGGTCGAAGGGTAATTTCACGGCGACGCTTTCCATTACAGTCGATATTGACGACATTGCGACGCTGCCTGCTGTCAATGATGTCAAAGCCGTTCGGCTGTATGTCGATGATACGGACTACTGGGAAATTCTTTGGATGCGGTTCGGGGCGTTGTCCAATATCGTTGTTGACAAAGAAACCAATGCCATTGTCGGAGCGACGCTGAACGCCAGCTTAGTTATTATTTGCGAAGATGATGGGGCAACTGAAGGCTCGATTACCGCTCCGGGTGCAGTAGCGGCATGGTGGCCGCCTGCCGCTTAATAGTGTGATTGACTGAAAGGAAGCGTCTATGAGTTTAGCGAAAATGACAGCGGCGGTGTCGGAGTTGAAGATTGACAATATCACTTATCGAATTAGCCCGCTGCGTGATATGGATTTCGGCGAGTTTGAACGCTGGGTACAAGACCGTTATATGGACGTGGCATTGCGTAACTTGGAATTGCTGTCAGAAAAAGACAGGGAAGTCTTGATTAAAGCAGCGTATGAAAAGGCTGCGGCTCTTACCGCGTCGTCGCCGGAAGCGATTGGGTTAATGACGACGGTGGAAGGTGCGGCCAAGCTGCTTTGGTTGTCGCTTCGCAGGGAGCGCCCGGACATTACGATTGAGGCTGCTCAAGAATTGGCGACACATCCAAAAACGGTAAAGCTGTTTATGGACAAAATCCATGACCTGAATCGAATACAATCGTATGAGAGCAAAAAAAAAAATGGTTCTGGAAAAGACGGAAACCAAATCATCAGCCATGAGGAGCTTTACAGAATTCTTGGCAAACAGTTTTCGCTTTCGCCGAGTCAGATCGCCGAGATGACGCCATATCAGCAGTTGGTTTATTTGGGCCAGGCGAAACAGTTCAGCCGATTTGTGACGGTTGACACGATGGACGACGCCCAGGAATTGCTTAGAAACTTGAAGGGTTAAGAATGCCTGCCGATGTAACAATTAAAATAGTAGGCGATGAGGAAGACGCAGAGAAGTCGTTAGAGTCGGTTGAAAAGGCGATGCACCAAGTGCAGGTCACTTCGGAGCAAGTCAGCAAATCTGCAAAAAATCTGATACCGACGCAAGACCTGAATCGTGGAGCAGACAGCCTTGATGATGCCGGGGCCAGTGCCTCCGATTTAGCTGTTTTAATGAGTGGAGCGGGCGTTCAGACACAGGCGTTAATGGCGGCCTTGCGTGCGGGTGCTATTTCAGGCGGGACGTTTACAGGCGTTGTCGGTAAAATGGGCATGGCCGTTAAAGGGTTAATGGTTTCTCTTGGGCCGGTAGGTTTGGCGGTACTGGCGATTGGTGCGGCATGGCAGGGCGTCTCTTATATACTCGACCAGAACAAAAAGAAGCTAGAAGAGCAAAAGAAGGCAATGGAGGACTATACTGGGGCGTCAGAATCTCTTTACAGAATGAGAATGTCAAATCAACAACAGATATTATCTATGTCCGGCAAAGAACGAGAGGCATCACTTTTAGAAGAAGAGCAGAAATACGCTGAAGAGGCACTAAAAAATTATGAAATTATTAAAGCAAGGAAAGACAACGCGGACCCTAAAAGGGCTTATAATTTCAAAGATGACCAGCGACTGGTTGAGGAATCTGAAACTGCGCATAGAATGAGAATTCAGGAAATCAACGCTCGATTTGACAAGGAAGATATAAAAGCAGAAGAAGAAAAGCAAAAAGAAAAAGAATCCTTGGTTAAAAAAAATAAAGATATTCAATCGAGACGCCAAGAAATTATTTTGCAAACAAAGTGGCCCGGTATGTCTGATGAGGAAAAACGACTTACAGAAATTGATAGACAAAGAGAACTTGATGCGGAGAATCTTAAAAAATCTTTGGATGAAAAAATCATAAGTCAGCAGGAATACAACAAAGCTATCATTGCGATTAACGAAGAAGCACAGAAAAAGATTGACGAGCCGCAAAAGAGAAGCCTGCAAACGATTGAAGAAATGGCAAAGAAATATCAGAATGCGGTTATAGCTTATCAGAGTGGAATTGCTGCTATAGAGGAATATGAATCTGGCTTAAATGATTTAGCAACCGAAGCGGAGAAGTCTGCAAAACGTCAGGAATTGGCGGCCAAGAAAGTAGCGGACGCTGAAAAAGAAAAATTCACCGCACAGAAAAGCTACGCCGATACGATGAAGTCTTTGAACTTTCAGTTGGCGATGGCGATGGCGAAAAGGGATGGCGACGATGAGCGAATGCGGGAACTACGCATTAAAGGCTTGATGGACGAAAGCAAGATTACACGCGAACAAGCGGAATCGCGTGTGGCTCTTGAAGATGAAATAGCAGAAGCCACTAAAGAGCGTCAGAGGGCCGAACGGGGCGGGCTTGAAACCGCGTCTGCTATGTACAGTCGCATGATGAACGCGGCGTTGGAGCCTGGGCGGCAGGCGGGCAGTATGAAAGAGGAACGCGAGCGAGGCGTTGCGGGTATCGGCGGCGCGGGAAAATCGAACACGACAAAAGAGATTGAAAAGTCGAATAAGACTTTGACGGACATATATGATCTGATGAACGAAATCAAACGGGGATTACCACTCTTGGGAGCGGCAAGCTAATGGCGGTTACATACTCAGAAGAAAACGGCTCTCCCACGATTGAGATTACCACCGAAGGGCATCGAGGCACGCGGATTTTGCGGTGTGCATGGGACGACGCTGTAAAGTTGGCTACGCAAGTGGTCAATGTTCTTTTTACGTTTTCGATCAATCCGCGCATTGCGTTATATTGCCAGTCGGCGAAGATTTCACCGGCTCCGAACAGCAAAAATACAGGCACGGGTACGCGGTCGTCTTACGGCCATGCACTTGTCACGTGCACATATGAGACGCGGCGGGTGACGTATGAAACGCCGTCCGGTGTAAAGATAAGTGAGTCGTTTGAGCCTTCTATGGAATATAGGCAAGCGAATCATCAGCTTTTGCAATGGGGAACCGGCACTGTTCCAGAGGATGAAGACGACGAAAAAGAAATCACCTTGATTGAATCCGAAGCCCCTGGAATTCCAAACCGAATCATGGATTATCAGATTACTTATTATGAGCAGGCGAATGTTCCTGCGGGTATTCTGGATGTCTTTGACCGAGTGAATAGCAATATCGTTTATCCTCAAACTGAAGGATTGAGTCAGTTAATCTTTAGACCGGAAACATTGCTTTATAACCCGCCGTCTTTGACGCATAAGATTACCGAGGGCAACAAAAGCCTTTGGGACATTTCGTATCGATTCGGCTATCGGCCAAACTTTTATAACGGAACCTATTACGGCTGGAATTATTTTTGGCGAACAAAAACACAGGCGTATGAGACGATTTATGTTAAAAACGGCGTGCGGTTTTACACGTTCCCACAAACGGACTTTTCCGGTCTGCTGCCGAGGGGATAATGGCACAGGAACTTAAACAACTAAAACGTGGCGACACGATACCGGCTGAACTCATCAATGAGTTGATCCGGCTGTCGAAACGTCGCGTCTTTGCGTCCGGGATGAATGTTTACGAGGATTCGACCGGCTGGCATATTTCGCTGGTTAATAAAGAAACGGACGAAACCGGGAAAGTATTACTTGCACAGACACAAGAGGCGGCCCCAGCGTCGAATCACATCAGCGTTAAGCTACTCGATTCCAGCGGCAATGTAACTGGATCAGCATTCGACGCATACGGTTTTTTTGTGGACGGTGCCACTACTTTCACAGGCGTGACGCCGATTATCGCAAACGGTAAGACGGTTCCGGTTTTTTTGGGTAATGATGGCAAGTGGTATCTGGATATGACCTTGACGTATTTGGGCGAGGCGTGTGAGGAAGAGGAATGAGTGAGACGCTTTACAGATTTTGGAACCCGTCGCCGGGCAAGCACGTTTACAGGAAAAGCGTGTGCGATACGTCATGTGAATATGACGAGTGCTGGGACTCCGCTACAAAGAAGCTTGGCGTAAAATGTGACGGCACGTTTTACCCGCGATGCTGGAACCCGGCTCTTGACCCGCCCAACTGGCAGGTGGCGGTGCCGTGTTGCACGGAAGAAGGGTATGATTGTGCAGATTGGCATACAGGGTGTAATTATACTAGTGGTGTGAGTTTTCCTTTCGGATGTTACGGTTGCACACCATTTGGTTCACCGGATCATAAATGGTTTTGCTTGAAATGGTACATTTCAATATTCTTTGGAGATGAGGGGAAAATTTGTGAACAGATGGATAACACGCCTAGTTGGTTTTTTGATGATGGGGCTGATGGTCTTGTATTCTATTTCGATTACTCTCGTTGCAGAGTATCCATTTATTGGGTTACAAACGGAACCGAGGCTTCGGAGCCAATGACCTGGGAAACTTTTTCGCAAGGTTCGACATTTAATTTTGTTTTTTTAGGAAACACAATTACCATGACTTGGGGGAATGTGCTTTATGGCGTGTGAACATCTACAAGATAAAACATGCCTGATTTTGCAGGAACTTGGCATTGGTTCAGGCAATTACCAAGTGGCCTGCGATAATATCTGCAAAGGCAACCCGGATAATTTAAGGCGATATTTTGGAAATAATAAACAATCAAAAGAAGAGCAAGAACAGCGGCGCCAAGAGGCCGAGGCCGAGCGGCAACGGATGCTGTCAGAAATGCCAAGCGGTTTTGAACTGGCCGCGAACCTGTACCGGCACTTGAAAGAGATACACGCCCACTATAAAAAAACAGGGCGAATCAAACTTGAGCAAGCCGACATCGAGCGGCGCATCTTAATCTGTCAGGACTGCCCCAGCAAACGAAGCGTGATAGACGACAAAGGACATTTAAGATGCACAGATTGCGGGTGTCACATCAAAGAAGGCGTGCCGCTTTTAGGCTTAGACGGCAAAGCGTCGTATGAGATTATAAATTGCAAACGAGGCCATTGGCCAAAAATAAATCTATGAAAGGAATTTTAACATGGCTACTAGATATTGGTTAGGACTCGGAACGGCAACGGCTCAGAAAAACACGTTCACAATCGGCGGCACGCTTGAAGCTGGCGATCAGCTCATCATCACAATGACGGCGGAGAATCTCTCCACGTATGCTTTCACCTATGAGGCCGCCTCCAACGACAAGGCAGCGGAAGCTATTCTCATGGCGGCGGCGTGGAACTTGAGCACCAATGCGCTATGCACGCCCATTACCGCGACGGCGGTCGGCGAGACTGTCGAACTGCTCGCAGACGTGGACGGCGTTCCGTTTTACGCGGCGGCCTCGACCACGGAATCAGGCGGCGGCGCCGCTGACGATCAGACGTTTACCATGGCGGCCACAACGCCCAGCGCCGGGCCGAGCGACTGGAATGACACGGACAACTGGAGCGGCGGCGCCGTGCCTGTGACGAGTGATACGGTGATCTTCGACGGGCGCACAACCGTAAGCGCGCTTTATGGCATGGACCAAACCGGCGTGGACTTGGCCAAGGTGCATATTATGCCGAGCTATACCGGTTCGATAGGGGCCGAAGGTTCCCCGCTAATTATTGAGTGTTCGGGTAATTTCATCGTCCAGGGCACGGGCGATCATTACATTCAATGCGGCAACGATGCGGCGGACGCCGATATTGCCTTGATGGTAATTGATGCCGCGACAGATAGCATCATCGGGCTATCCAGTCAGAAAAACGCATCTGCGGGTAATGTGGCTATCTTTACGGCAATCATTGCACAGACGGGGAACTTGAAATTATACGGCGACGCCGACAAAACGATAACTGGGGCCGAGTCTGGAACCGCCTTCGGAACGCTCTATGTGGCGTCCAGCGAACGCGAAACCGACATCAGCGTCATTGTCGGCGATGGATGCACGGACTTAAAAAACGCAGTGGCCGGTACGATTTATTTAGGACGTGGTACGCTGGCTTGTTATTCGGCGGCGGCGTTAATCCATGTCAACGCCGGAACTTTTACGGTTGGCGGGTCGGATTATGTCATGG
>JBAZLX010000067.1:0-9997 GCA_041650075.1 Bdellovibrionales bacterium
ATATACCGGGAAGAAATGAAAACGCCTCAATCGTGCCAACGTAACCGGTGTCGTCGTTGATGACGCCATCCCTATCCAATAAAAGTCCGCGGTTTTTGTTCATTGTTTCTCCGTTCAACCTTGTTTATATTCCAAACTCCTTTCTAAACCAACTTTCTTGGGTTGCCCCATGTCCTTTCGCATTGTCCGGCTTCTTGCCGTCTTTTTTGCCCTCTTACCCGGAGTATTATCCATGTCCTCGTCCGCTGAAACAGCGCTTGATCCAGAAAACACGATTTACCTCGATATTCCAGACGGACGAGTCGTCATACGGTTGCGTCCCGATCTTGCCCCCAATCACGTCGCTCGGATTAAGGAACTGACGCGCGAGAAATTCTACGACGGCATAGCCTTTCACCGCGTCATCCCCGGCTTTATGGCTCAAACAGGCGATCCTCGCGGCGACGGAACGGGTGGTTCCGGAAAGAAACTGAAGGCGGAATTTTCGGACGCAACTCATGCGCGTGGGGTGGTATCCATGGCGCGTGCGGCAAGTCCAGACAGTGCCGACAGCCAATTTTTTATCTGTTTTGCCCCGTCGTCTTTCCTCGACGGTCAATACACGGTCTTTGGAGAGGTCGTTTCCGGCATGGAATTCGTAGACAAGATTAAAGCCGGAACGTCCAGCAATAACGGAACGGTCAAAGACCCGACAAAAATTGTAACCATGCGCGTTGCGGCAGACGTGAAGGAATAAGCCTCGCTATGCGCGGGTTCTTTTTCCTTCGGCACGGGGAGACGGATTGGAACGCTGAAAACCGTATGCAGGGCAGGACGCGAAGCGTTCCCTTGAATGAGACCGGAAAAAAGCAGTCCGAGAAAGCGGCTGAGCTTTTAGCGGAGCATCGGTTTGATTTGATTGTATCAAGCCCGCTTGAACGTGCCGCGATGACCGCGCGGATTATAGGGGAAAGAATAAAATGTCCCCTTATCTTTGATGAACGTTTGATTGAGCGCAGTTGGGGAGTGGCCGAGGGGTTAACTCACGACGAAATTAAAGCCGCAAATCCGACGGAGATTTTTTGTGACATGGAAGGCAAGGACTGGATGACTCAACTGCGCCACCCTAAGGGCGCAGAGACAAGAGAAGCTTTGGCTGATCGGGCATCGGCTGCGCTTTTCGACCTCCTGTCCCATCATCAGAAAGAACGCATCCTTCTTGTAACGCATGGTGCGTGGCTGCGCGCGTTGATATTTCATCTGACCGGCATTGATCAAAGCATCCCAAACGCTGCACCTTATGCTGCTTTTGAAAAATCCGAAGGCTGGCAAATCAAGCGGCTCTAGGAAATCGTTTCCACATAACGCGGAAACAGTCCTTGCGGCGGGGGTAAAGCCGTTCCACTTTTAAGCGCATAGGCTTCCGTCAAATGCTCGAAAGTACGCGCATCCGATGGAACGGAAAGTTGATCGAGCAGTTTGCCTGCTGATTCCGGAATAAAGGGCTGAAGCAGAATGCCAATATATCGTAATGTTTCGGCAAGCATGTACAGAACGGTTTCCATACGAGCTGTGTCCGTTTTTTTAAGCGCCCACGGTGCCATTTTGTCTACGTAAACATCGGCTTGAGCGATAATCGCCCAAATATGATCGAGCGCTTTATGAAAGGCCTGTATATCAATTTCCTGCCGTACAAGGAGTAAAGCATCTTTGGCGGAGTTGAGAAGAGCCTTGTCGTCATTTGTGATTTTGTCTGACGCCGGTATTTTGCCTGCGCAATTTTTCGCAATCTGAGACAACGTTCGTTGCGCAAGATTTCCGATGCCATTAGCAAGATCGCTGTTGATGCGGCGGATCATTGCCGCGCGTGAAAAGTCGCAATCGTTACCGAATGGCACTTCGCGCATCAAGAAGTAACGAGTCTGATCAAGTCCGTAGGTTTTCAAAAGATCATGAGGGTCAATGACGTTGCCTAAAGATTTCGAAATTTTCTGGCCTTCGTTTGTCCACCAACCATGCGCAAAAACCCGCTTTGGGGGCGGCAATCCTGCAGCCATCAAAAAAGCCGGCCAGTAAATGGCGTGAAAACGCAAAATATCTTTTCCGACAACGTGTGCGTCTGCAGGCCAGAATTTTTTGTACCTCTCAGCTTGCGTGTCCGGATAGCCGAGCGCCGTGATATAATTTGTCAACGCATCAAGCCATACATACATAACGTGCTTAGGGTCGTTGGGGACGGGGACTCCCCATGTAATGGCTGTGCGGGATACGGACAGATCGCGCATGCCGGACTTAACGAAGCTGATAACTTCATTGCGGCGTGTATGAGGCAATATGAAGTCGGGATTGTCGTCATAGAATTTGAGAAGCTTGTCTCCCCAGGCAGAAAGCTTAAAGAAGTAACTCGGCTCCTCGACCCATTCGCATTCGGCGCCGGAGGGCGCTATTTTTTTGCCCTGGGGCCCGTCTTTCAGCTCATCTTCGCCGTAATAGGCTTCATCGCGAACGGCATACCAGCCTGCATATTTGCCCAAGTAAAGTTCTTTATTTTCCAACAACTTATCCCATAACGCCTGACAGGCTTTGGTGTGTCTGGCCTCTGTTGTGCGGATAAAATCGTCGTTAGAAAAATTCATCGCCTTCATAAGATCGCGAAAATTTTGAGAGACCTTATCGGTAAGCGCCTGAGGATCAAGACCTGCAGCGGCAGCGGTTTTGGCAATTTTTTGTCCATGTTCGTCCGTGCCGGACAAAAACATGACGTCAAAACCATCAAGACGTTTAAACCGAGCCATGACATCGCAGGCGAGCGAACAATACGCATGACCTATATGAGGAACGTCGTTGATGTAATAGATAGGGGTGGTGATATAAAAATTTTTCACAAAAATCCTCTTACACAAGCTTGACTCAAGCGGAAATGCCTTCGCCATCGTGGCGTATACTTCCCTCGCCCACAAATAGCACGAGATTCAAGCCGCACAAAGAGGCGAAAAATTATTTCTTGCTCGGGAAAGGAGCAAAAGGAAATGGCTTTTCGTCCGACGCAAAGGTCAGATAACGCGTGACTTGCGTCAGATAGACAGCGAGATTGTCGCCGAATTCTGCCAGACCCGAGAAAGCCGCGCCGCTAAACAGTTTGGCGAGGAACTGAAAAATCGAGGCGGCAAAAATCAGCAGACTCGACAGGTAAAAGGCGATGCCAAACACAACCAGATAAAGAAAGCGAATCCATGTGTCCTTGTCTTTGACGTACTTTTTCAGTTCTTCTTCGTTTAATCCGGTCATTTTTTTCTCCCTAATTTGGAATGCAGTTTATAGGCTTTTCGAAGCCGAAAAGCAATTGACCTTCCCAAGCCTGTATGTCGTGATTTCTGAGCTTCGGCAGCGGAGAGGCTAGCCTTTTTCTTGGTTTTTCTCTAGCCGTGCGACTCTATCGGCTAACCCTTCGATTTTCTTGAAGAATTGCTTAAGCCTTCCGACGTAGAGCATTCTTTCCATAAATTTTGCGCGCGGTACGGCGGGAAGGCCGCCGACAATCGTACGTGCAGGAACATTTCCAGGAATGCCGCTCATTGCCATGGCGATCACGTCATCGCCGATGGTTGCATGGTCGGCAATACCAACAGCGCCGCCAAGGACGACGCGATTTCCGATGACAACACTGCCTGCAATGCCCACACGACCGCAAATCATGCAGTTTTCTCCGATCTGGACATTATGACCAATCTGAACCTGATTATCGATTTTGGTGCCATTTCCAACGCGCGTCGAAGCAATAGTGCCTCGATCAATGCTGGAATTTGCGCCGATCTCAACATCATCCCCCAATATAACAGGGGCAAGAGACGATATGCGGATCAGGGACGTGTTTGATGCCGTCACTTCGCCGCCGCCATCCGCCTTTGCCGTTTCGACGCTGCCCATCTGGGGTGTGACAAAACTAAATCCGTCCGCACCGATACTTGCATTAAAATGAATAATTGCGCGATCACCGATTTTTGTTCCTGCGCCGATTTTAACTCCGGCATAAATCAAAGCATCTTGTCCGAGGACGGCCTTTTCACCTACGTAGACCTGTGGATGCAAAACGGCCTTGTCGCCGATCATGGCGCCTGCACCAATATAGACAAAAGCGCCTATAGAAGGATTTGCGCCGATTTTCGCGCCCTTTTCGATAACGGCGGTTTTATGAATGCCCTTGGCGACAAAAACGGGTTCGGTAAACAGGGCTGTCAATTTTGCAATAGCAACGCGGGGGCGCGCGACAAGAATTCGGCCTTCCAGAAAATCGCCTGCGGCTTCGTCGCCGGAAACGACAGCGGCAGAAGCTTTGCTGTTTTTCAAAAGGGGCAGCAACTTGGAGTCCATCGCAAGCGCGAGGTCTTCGGCGCCATGAATGTCGGCTGGATGTGCCAGTCGGGATATGCGCAATTTGCCATTGCCGATCAGGCGACCGTCAATAGCGTCAGCTATTTCTTCAAGCGTATAAATTTTAGGCATAGGTTCCACATGTCAAAGAATACCCAAGCAATTTATATGTCCTGGCGTCAGTTTACAACATTGACGGATTCGCCCAATAATGGAGCGCTTTGAGCGGCATTTTGATACTGATTGATGGCTTTCATCGCCTGTAATTCCTGGAGAAGCTTTTGCATGGCGTCTTGCGTTTCAGGTTCGGAGGTTGCGGAAATTGTCGTTGTAGCAGCCGCAGTTTCAGTTGCCGCAGTTTTTATTGTTGTGGCGTTGGCAGGAACCGTTACGGCAAAGCGGCTGTTGCGCAAATTGCGCTGAGCCTGAAGAATTTCACGTTGTCCGCCCATAACGGCAGATAAGGATTTTGCATCTTGCATATGCGGGGTTGAATCCATTACTCCGCCAAAAGGAAGCTTTGTTCGGGCAAGAGCAACTTTTTCAAGCGAAGGCGTTTCGGTTTTTGTAAGTGAGGATGCCAACGTTTGTTGTGCCGTGAGGGGAATTGCTGTCGTTGCTTGTGTATTTTCGATTTGCGGCGCCGCATCTTTGGCTTTTTCGATATTCAAAGAAGCATCGGCAATTTGAATGTTTTGCTTTTCTTCGTTGCCAAACAGAGCTGCAACGACAGTTTTTGAAATCGTATCTCCACCGTTGGCTGCGGCCACGGCTTCATCACCAATAGCGCCTAGCGCGCTTAGCCCTGCAGAAGCGACTCCCATAACGCCGCCATAAAGCGTATCGCCAACGATGCGAGAAACAGGATGGATGTCTTCGCCGACAATAGCGCGCCAAATTGAGCTTATACCGGGGATATGTTCCAGTGGATTGATCATGTCGAGAAAATCATCGAAGCTCATCGCAACTTCGGCAACGTCCGACCCGCCGTTTTTTGTAACATCTTCAATGTTACGCACCGTAAGATTGGTATATTCAGAAGCAACAGCCCCAATTTCGATCATGACAACACTCCCTCGTCCTGAATAAGCAAGCGGCGTGCCATAGTCCGTTATGAGCCATCAAAAAATTTTATTATTTCTCAATAAGTTGGCTGGTGTGGTTGGGAATCGAGAGAGGGTAAAGCTTTCTATCCCTGTTCGAGTTCCGTGTCCCAGTACAGAAAGTCGCGCCAACTGTCGTGGAGGTAGTTAGGAGGGAAAGCGCGTCCGTTTTCCTGAAGCTCGGCGTTTTTAGGACGCCAAGGCCTATGGTGCGGATACATGCCGCACTGGTTTGGCAAGCGGTTGCCTTTGCGAGTATTGCAGCTGCCGCAGGCTGTGACGACGTTGTCCCAAACCGTGTGGCCGCCTTTGCTGCGCGGAACGACATGATCAAAAGTCAAATCAGGAGTCGGCTTGCGTTGTTCGCAGTATTGACAACAGAATCTGTCGCGCAAAAAAACATTGAACCGCGTAAAGGCGGGATAGCGTGAGGGCGAGATATATTCCTTAAGTGCAATAACGCTGGGAAGCTTCATTCGAAAAGAGGGGGAGCGAATAGTGCGGTCATATTCCGAGAGAATATCGACGCGATCTAGAAAAACGGCTTTGACGGTGTCTTGCCATGACCACAGAGAAAGGGGGAGATAGCTGAGCGGACGGAAATCGGCGTTCAGAACAAGGGCAGGACAACTTTCCAACGACGGCGTCACGACCGTTTTCCTTTTCTGGATTCAAGGAAGACCTTCGAATCGGCTTTTGGTTCACGTAATCTGATAAAAACGAAAGACGTTGTCCAGAAGATTAGATGCGGCTATCTTTCGGGCGTCTTTTGCCTACTTAGGTTTCTTTATGTCTTCATCCAAAAAAATTCCATTTTGCAAGGCGTGCCGTTGCACCCTTGCTCCTGATTCTGCGGCAGGACGCAAAGATGGGTACGACCTTCTTGTATGTCCCCAATGCGGAACCATTACGATCTCCCCTTTTCCGACAAATGAGGACCTGATGAGGTATTATCAGGCCTATGTGGGCAAGACGGACTATCGCGCTAAGGAAAAAAAGAAAATTAAACGCTCCTTGCGCCGCATTAAACGTATGATCCGTCTTGCGCCGGGCAATAGGTTTTTGGACGTCGGGTGCAATTATGGTTTTGCCGTTATGGCAGCGCTTCGGTTGGGGCAAAACGCCCACGGCATCGATATTGATGCTGCCGCCATCGAGAGCAATAAGAAGGTTGTCGGCGACGCGCACTTTTCCGCGTTTTCAGTCGAAGAGTATGCGGCTCAAGGGCATGTTTTCGATATGCTTTATACGAGCGAGGTGATCGAGCACGTTCCGGACCCCGACAGCTTTGTGGAAAGCCTCTCCAAGCTTCTTGTTAAAGGGGGTATCCTTTATCTCACGACGCCTGATGCGGGACACTTTGCGGTGCCGCGCTGCCTTGAAAAGTGGAAAGAAATTATCCCGCCGGAGCACATCGTCTATTTTACAAAACACGGCATAAAACATCTTTTCGAAAAACACGGCCTACGGGTCCGGAAGTATTTCTTTACCCTTAAGCCGAGCCTTCGTGTTCTTGCCGAGAAAATTTAGGCGATCCCTGCGCGCAACAAATCATGAATATGTAAGATACCGACAGGTTTGCCGTCTTCAACGACGAAGACCTGCGTGCGCTTTTTGTCGTTCATGATTTTAAGCGCTTCGACGGCCAAAGCGGCAGAAGTTACCGTCATGGGTGCTTTAGTCATGATCTCGGCTGCAGTGCGCGAGGTCAGATTATTATCCATGTGGCGGCGCAAATCGCCGTCCGTGATAATGCCTGCAAGTTTACCCGAAGCATCTACAATGCCTGCGCAACCAAGGCTTTTCTGTGTCATGACAGGAAGAACATGCGCCATCGCATCGCCTTCTTTGACAAGAGGAAGATCGGCCTGCCCGCGCATAACGTCGCGGACGCGCAATAGTTTTTTGCCAAGTTTTCCGCCCGGATGAAAATTGCGGAAATCTTCGGCGGTAAAACCTTCTATCTTCATTAATGCAACAGCCAAAGCGTCGCCCAAAGCGAGCATCATCGTCGTCGATGTTGTGGGAGCCATACCGATAGGGCAGGCTTCGGGCGCGCGGGGCAAAACCAGCGCGACATCCGATGATGTGGCAAGAGTGCTTTTCGGATTGCTCGTCATGGCAATAAGGGGAATAGAAAAACGGCGCGTGTAATGAATAATATCCGTCATTTCAGCGACTTCGCCGGAATTAGACAACGCAAGAACGACATCGCCTTCGACGATCATCCCCAGATCGCCGTGGCTGGCTTCGCTTGGGTGGACAAAATACGAAGGTGTTCCGGTGGATGCGAGTGTTGCGGCAATCTTCCGTGCGATGTGGCCGCTTTTGCCCATGCCGGTCACGATGATCCGCCCTTGGCACTCGCGCATAGCGCCGACGGCTTTCAAAAAATCGCCATTCAACGAATTTCCCAAAGCCTTAAGCGCATCGCCTTCGGCCGACAGAACATCCGCCGCAACGTGTAAAATCTCGGAATCGTCCATGGTTTTTTGATTCATGTCTGTTTTTGTCATGCGGGCTTTTAACACGCCTTAACGGAATAATAAAGAAAACGAGCTATGATGCCAAAATCGCGCGTTCATCTGAAAAACCAAGGATTTAAGGATAAATATGCCCAAGAAAAAACCATCAAAAGCCTCTTATTTACGGTCTCACGATGCGTGGCTAAAGCATCGCCGTTGGTTGGAACGCGCCTCGCAAATCTCGGAGCAGTCGGTTGACAAAGGCGGCAGCCCGCACCCTTACGTGAAAGTCGGCGCGGTTTTGGTGGATGCGCGGGGACGCGAAATTGCGGCCTCCGCCAATCGTTTTGCGCAAGGAGTTGATCGTCGTCGTGCTGAACGAACCAAAGATAAAGAAAGATCCTTATGGATCAATTGTGCGGAACAACTTGTTCTGATGCAGGCGCTACGCAAAGGCAGGAAAGTCGCGGGAGCAAAACTTTACGTAACGCTTGAGCCTTGCGCCGTTTGCGCGGGGCTGATTGCGGAACTCAGAATTGCCGAAGTCATCGTCCCTATTAACGCGATGCGCCGCTATGCAAAACTAAAAACAAAGTGGAAAGACAGCATCGAAATTGGCCTGACGAAGCTTCAGGAATCCGGCGTAAAGTTAATTTCCGTTGATACGCGCAAGCTGGGATAACCGGCTACGACACAATAATCCGATGTTTCACCAACTCCAGCATCGGCACGTCGTGTGGGTGATTTCCGTACCCAAAGCTTTCATCGAACGGGCCAAACACGTTTAGCCATGTCTTGACGCGTTCGGCTTTGCAGCGGCGTACGCAATTGCCGTTGACCATGACGCCAGTAATGCGTCCCTCTTTGACTTCAATATCTGTACAGATCAAAGCGTCATGGGGGATGTCGCGCAGCAGGTCTTCCATATACAAATCAAGACTGCCGGACGCGATGATAATCGTATCGCCATTTTCATGATGTTCGTGAAGAGTCTTAAGGACGGGCCAATTCGGTTTTTGCCACTCGCGAGTTTTCTCGGCTGCAACTTTTAAATCTTCAGGGCGCTTGCCTTTTAAAATGCGGTGCAAAAGATGGCTTTTGATAAATGTGCGCAAGCTCTCCGTCGGTTTTTTTTGTGCCCGTCGCAAGGCATATCGCGTTAAGGCTTCAATCGAGGCAGCATAAACAAAAAATCTGTTGGAGGCATAAATCAAAAACGGCAAAAAACTGTCGCCTTTGATAAGCGTATTGTCATAATCAAATATGGCCACTCTTTTCATGCCGCCAACCCCAAAAGCGTTTGAGCGCACAATGCCGTATCGGGAACCCCCGTTCGTTTGACGGAAGCCTCGGCATCGTAAAGACGACGCAACGCCTGTTCGGACTTCGCGCGCGGCCAGCGCCTCAATTGCGACGTCATTGCGCTTTCGTATTTCCAGAAAACGGGCGGCTGCAGGCGCTTGACGGCATCCGTTGCGGCTATCCCCTTATCCATTTCGGCACGAGCCCATTGAAGGCGAATAAAGTGCCGTTGTGTCGCGCGTAGCAATGCGACGGGCGATGTTTGTTCGGCATAAAGACGGTCAATCAATTGCGCGACGCGCTTTGTCTCGCCTGCGCCTACGGCAAAAACCAGATCATCGAGTTCAGCGGCGCCTGCATCCTGCACGGAAGCATGAACGTCGTTAATAGTTGCGGTGTTTTCCTTGCCGATATATACGGCGAATTTCTCCAGCTCGCTGCGCATCGCCATGCGGTCGGGTGGGAGAACGTCGGCTAAGGCCGCAATGACTTCACGAGCGGCGCGAATGTTTTCGGAATTGAGAATGTCGGCAATCGTGCGCTGACGCGCTGGCGTGTCCTCGATATAGCAGGGGATGGCGCAGGCGACTTGAGATTCTTCCTCGCAGGCTTTACGCAATTTCGATTTTCTATCAAGGTCTCCCGCCTCAATGATCAGCAAGCTGTCGCCCGACGGCATGCCGGTTAAAAGCGATGCGAGCGTCGTAGCAAATCCGTCATCTGGATTTTGGAGCCTCACGAGTCTTCGTCCGCCTCCAAGCGCAACGGAGGCCATTT
>JBAZLX010000068.1:0-9719 GCA_041650075.1 Bdellovibrionales bacterium
CCGAAGCCCGCCTCCAGAACAACATAGTCGGCAAGTTTAAGTGCCGCTTTAGTGGCAATTACAGAATTACAGCCATGAGCAATATTAGCAAATGGCCCACCATGAACAATTGCGGGATTATTTTCCAGCGTCTGTACCAGATTCGGTTCTATGGCATCTTTCAGTAAGGCTGTCATTGAACCAACAGCGCTCAACTCGCTCGCACGAACATAGCGACGGTCTTTGGTCTGACCCACAATGATATTCCCAAGCCTGCGTTGCAAGTCGGCAAGATCGCTAGCGAGGCAGAAAATAGCCATAACTTCCGAAGCGACCGTAATGTCAAAACCGTCTTCTCGTGGATAGCCGTTTCCAGTACCACCAAGTGACTGAACAATACAACGTAAGGCACGGTCATTCATATCAAGGGAGCGCTTCCACGCAACGCGCCGCACATCAATACCAAGGGAGTTGCCCCAATAGATGTGATTATCGACAAGCGCAGCCAATAAATTGTTGGCCGTTCCTATGGCATGAAAATCACCAGTGAAATGCAGATTAATGTCCTCCATAGGGGCAACTTGAGCATATCCACCGCCGGTGGCTCCGCCTTTTTGCCCGAAACATGGACCAAGGCTAGGCTCACGAAGACAAATAAGCGATTTTTTGCCAATTATATTCAAAGCATCATTTAAACCGATTGCCGTCGTACTTTTCCCTTCGCCTGCAGGCGTTGGGCTAATGGCAGTAACCAAAATCATTTTGCCGTTGGGACGGTTTTTAAGTGTAGAGATATATTCAAGCGAAATCTTCGCTTTGTAATGTCCATATGGCGACACGTATTTCAGAGGAATGCCAAGTCTATCGCGGGCAATATCAAGAACGGGTTTCAGAAATGCTGCTTGAGATATTTCTATGTCAGTTTTGGGAACCGAATGTTGGTTATTTTTGCCTTTGGATGTGTCCTTCGAAATTTTCTTTTTCGGCGTGCTCATGCGCGTCTCCATTATGTTGGACATGGGTGTACTGGTAATATGCCTTCGATAGAATGGTCAATAGACAGAATCGTTTTTACGGACAGAATTTGCGCATAAAAAAATATATGGCCTACACAAACGGGCTTGTTGATGGTTCTTAACAAGTTGCGTGAGATGTTTGCCTCAAATTGTGGTCTCTTTACTTCAAGTTAACCTAATTCTCGATATTTTTAATCGCTAGTGTCGATATACTTCCCTTTACCTTTACCTTTACCTTAATCTAGCCGAGTCTTACCGTGGTTTTTGATCTTTATCTTGCCGGTTTGGTTTCGTTAGCCCTCGCAATCTATCTGGGCTATGCGCTGTTTCACCCTGAAAAGTTTTAGGTGAATTCCATGATCGGAAATGCGCTTTTGCAGTATTTTCTGTTCATTCTCGTGACTTTGGTTTTGTCCTTACCGATCGCGCGTCTTTTTACACGCTTATTTGCCACCAAAGCTTCCGGCGGGGGCTTCGCTTTTTCCCCGGTAGAACGTCTTATCGCAAAAGTTGTTGGACCAAAATTTTTTCAAGAACAAGATTGGAGACAATACCTTTTTTCGTTACTTGTTTTTAATTTTTTTGGAGCCTTGCTACTTTTTTTAATTATACGCTATCAAGGTCATTTGCCGTGGAACCCTCAGAATTTTGGGGACATTCCTCCATCATTGGCCTTCAATATCGTTGTCTCCTATCTCGCAGATACAGGCTGGCAATCCTATGCGGGAGAAACAACGCTCAGTTTTTTCAGTCAGATGGTTGGGCTGACATCTCAGAATTTTTTATCTTGCGCAACAGGGCTTTGCGTTTCTTTCGTGATTGCTCGCGCTTTTGTTCAGAAAGAAAACCCTATTCTTGGAAACTTTTACGCTGATGTTGCACGTTCGACAATCTATGTGCTTTTGCCTCTGATGCTCATTTTTGCCTTATTTCTGATTTGGCAAGGCGTGCCACAAAACATGGTTCCATTTGTACATGCCTCAACTTTAGAGGGCGATCAGCAAACAATCGCTCAAGGCCCTGTTGCAAGTCAAATTGCAATCAAAATTCTAGGCGCAAACGGTGGCGGTTTTTTCAACGCTAATGCCGCGCATCCCTATGAAAACCCGACGCCCTTATCTAATTTTATGCAGATCGTTGCCATTCTTATTATCCCTGTTCCTCTCGTTCTTTCATTTGCACAAATGCTTAAAGACAAGATGCAAGGATGGACGTTGCTTATCGGCATGACACTTTTTTTTCTATGTTTAGTTGCCTTGTGCACATACTTCGAGCAAATGCCGCATCCGGCACTAGAGGCGCTGGACGTCAATCAAAAGATAACCAGCATCAATCCTGGCGGCAATATGGAGGGCAAAGAAGTTCGTTTTGGTATTTTTAATTCCGCCCTTTGGTCGATCGCAACAACATCGACAACACAAGGATCGGTCAACTCAATGATCGATAGCTATATGCCCCTTGGAGCAACCATTCCCCTTCTCAATATGCTTTTTGGAGAGGTGATATATGGGGGAATTGGCTATGGTCGTTATGGTTTTCTTATTTATGGGATGATCACGGTTTTTATTGCCAGCCTAAAGATTGGTCGCATGCCTGAGTATCTTGGCAAAAAAATTGAAGCTGACGAAATTAAGCTAGCCGGTTTTGTTATGCTTATCGTTCCTGTTTGCACGCTATGCCTTAGTGTTCTGAGCTTATTATCCTCCGCAGGTGCATCATCAATAACAGCCGAAGGCCCTCATGGGTTAACGCAAACGATATATGCTTATGCTTCGGCTTCAGGCAATAATGGTTCTGCATTCAATGGCTTTAACTCCAATACGTCTTATCAAAATATAATACTTGGCCTTGTCATCTTACTCGGGCGATTTGGCGTTATCATTCCAACCGTTGCAATTGCAGGATCATTGGCAGCAAAAAAAATTATTCCTTCCTCAGCAAACTCGTTTTCTTCACGAGGCCCCTTATTTGTCACGCTATTGATTGCCGTTATCGTTTTATTTGGCGGCCTAGTTTACTTTCCTGTTTTGGCGCTTGGCCCCATTGCCGAGCATCTTTCTCTTTTTGCACGATAGAGACGTCAGATGGCCAAGAAATTCATACGTTCATCTCTCTTCGATCCAACCCTTCTGCGTAATGCGGCAATAGGAGCTATTATTAAGTTAAGGCCGGGTATTCTGGTACAGAATCCCATTATGTTTACGGTCGGCATTGCCAGCGTTCTTGCGACCGTTTTAGTTTTTCGTGATGTCATAAACAAAACATTTTCCATCATAGATTTACAGATTACGATATGGCTATGGTTTACTGTGTTGTTCGGCAACTTTGCTGAATCCGTCGCCGAAGGACGAGGCCGTGCACAAGCCAACAGCTTACGCAAAGCAAAAACAGAGACTATGGCCAAAAAGGTATCAAGTATTGATGCCACAAATTACACAACCGTCCCTGCGGCAGAATTGCGATCAGGCGACTTAATTATTGCTGAAGCAGGAGATATAATTCCGGGAGACGGAGACGTTGTTAAGGGCATCGCGACTGTTGACGAGTCAACAATCACCGGAGAATCCGCGCCCGTCATTCGTGAATCCGGCGGAGATCGCTCGGCTGTCACTGGAGGTACCCGCATAATTTCTGACCGCATCGTCGTAGAAATTGGCACAAATCCCGGAGAAACTTTTCTTGATCGGATGATCGGTTTAGTTGAAGGCGCAAAACGGCAAAAGACGCCGAACGAAATTGCATTAAACATCTTGTTGGTCGGCCTTACATTAATTTTTCTTATTGTCTGCGTCACTTTACAAGGTTTTGCAGCGTACAGCGGTAAACTTATACCTGTAATTTATCTTCTCGCACTTTTTGTTGCCCTGATTCCGACGACTATAGGCGGATTACTGTCGGCGATCCGCATCGCTGGCATGGATCGGTTGATTACGTTTAACGTTATAACCAAATCCGGACGAGCCGTTGAAGCCGCAGGCGATATCGACACGATGCTGTTAGACAAAACAGGCACTATTACCCAAGGCAATCGCATGGCCAGCGAATTTATCCCTGTAAACGGAACAAGAATGAAGGAGCTTGCAGAGGCCGCCTACTTAGCTTCCTTGGCCGACGATACACCGGAAGGAAAATCTGTTATCCGCCTTGCCGATGAGCTTTACAGCTTTAGCACGGCAACGGATAAGAAGCCTGAGATGCGCTTTGTTCCATTTAGCGCCAGCACACGCATTAGCGGTGTCGACACAAATATTTATTCTATACGCAAAGGCGCTCCGGATTCCATTCTCGCCCTTTGCGGTTATTTCATTAGTCAGGATATAGCTGACAGTATCGAACGCATTGCAAAAACTGGTGGGACTCCTCTATTGGTTTCAAAAAACAATTCTATTTTGGGACTCATTCACCTTAAAGACAGGGTCAAACCAAATATCCACGAACGCTTTGCCGCTCTCAGACGGATGGGCATCCGAACAATTATGATCACAGGCGATAACCCTATTACAACAGCAGCAATTGCCGCTGAAGCAGGCGTTGATGACTTTCTGGCTGAAGCCTCCCCGGAAATGAAATTGAATCTGATAAAAAGCGAACAAGCCGCAGGTAAACTAGTCGCCATGTGCGGGGATGGGTCAAATGACGCACCTGCCCTCGCACAAGCAGATGTAGGCGTGGCGATGAATACCGGCACGATGGCCGCACGCGAAGCTGGAAATATGATTGATTTAGATAACGATCCTACAAAATTGATCGAAATTGTTATGATTGGGAAACAGCTTCTAATGAGCCGAGGCACATTGATGACATTTTCTCTCGCCAACGATATCGGTAAATATTTTGCCATTCTTCCTGCTCTTTTTATCAGTATTTATCCAAGCATGAAGGCGCTGAATATTATGCAGTTGGGGAGCCCGGAAAGCGCGATATTATCGGCAATAATCTTTAACGCACTGCTTTTAATCGCGCTTGTCCCCCTTGCTCTGCGCGGCGCAAAATTTTCTCCGGCTCCGGCAAATGTCGTTTTACGTCGCAATCTTGCGATATACGGTTTGGGCGGAATCCTTGCCCCCTTTGCGGGAATAAAAGCGATCGATATGGTTATCACCACATTCATTGGAGCATGATCATGTTTCAGGAAATACGCTCCGCTCTTGGTTTGCTGATCTTTTTTACGATACTGACGGGTATCGCATACCCTTTGCTCATGACGACAACCGGACAATGGCTGTTTCCGCACCAAGCAAATGGAAGCCTCGTAGAAGTAAACGGCAAAATTATTGGTTCAGAATTAATCGGACAAAAGTTCTCGAGCGACAAATATTTTCATTCTAGGCCTTCATCAGCAGGCAATGGGTATGATGCTGCCAATTCATCTGGGAGCAATTTATCTCCTACATCGAAAAAATTAATGGATTCAGTTTCGGCACGCGTTGCAGATTTACGAAAATCTGGAAGCACCAGACCAATCCCCGTTGATCTGGTAACGGCCTCAGGCAGTGGCCTTGATCCGGATATTTCGGTTGAATCGGCCAATTTTCAGGCACAACGCATCGCCCAAACAAGGGGTCTTTCTTTGCAGGAAGTCGAGAACCTGATATCTATAAATACAGCCCCCAGAACGTTTGGCGTTCTCGGAGAAAAACGAGTAAACGTGTTGGCCATCAACCGCGCTCTTGATTTATTGCCTTCTGTTCCCCAAACATCGCCCGTTGTTCCATGACAGACGAAAACAACCGCCCCTCTCCAGAAGCGTTGCTCAAAGAAGCCCAGAGCGAACACGTCGGAAAATTGAAAATATTTCTTGGAGCAGCTCCAGGCGTCGGCAAAACTTATGCGATGCTCGGCGCAGCCAAAAATCGCCTTAATGATGGCATCGACACCATTATCGGGATCGTCGAAACACATCAGCGAAGTGAGACTCAGGCACTGGCAGATGGAATAGAAACCATCCCTCGCCAAAAAATCGACTATCGTGGTTTGACTTTTGAGGAAATGGATCTTGATGCTATTTTAAAACGCAAACCTAAACTTGTCCTTGTTGATGAGTTAGCCCACACCAATATTCCAGGCGTCAGGCACCCAAAGCGGTATCAAGACGTTCAGGAAATTCTTGAGGCTGGAATTGATGTCTATTCTACCTTGAATGTCCAACACATTGAAAGTTTGAACAACGTTGTCGCCCGCATAACAGGCGTAAAAGTACGCGAAACAGTGCCAGACAGCGTAATACAAATGGCAAAGTCCATTGAATTGATAGATTTACCCCCCGATGAGCTTTTGCATAGGCTTAAAGAAGGAAAAGTATACATCCCCGAACAGGCACGTTTAGCCGTCAATCGTTATTTTACCCCGGGCAATTTAACGGCATTACGCGAATTGGCGTTACGACAAGCTGCTGAACGAGTTGATGAACAGATGACGGATCTAATGCGCCGCCATTCTATTACTGGACCATGGCCGACCAGCAATCGCGTTATGGTATGTATTTCTGATGATAATCAGGCAACGCTTCTTGTCCGAGCCGCAAAACGCAGCGCTGAAAGGCGGCAGGCCTCGTGGATAGTTCTTTATGTTGAAACGAGCCGCCACGCTAAATTGTCGGATAAGGCGCGCAGCAGTATAACCCAAGCCTTAGCCTTAGGCGAAAGCTTGGGCGCAGAAACCGTAACGGTTACAAGCGAGGATGTTCCTACAGAAATTGTTCGGATTGCACGAGAGCACAACGTCAATACAATTATACTTGGAAAATCCAGACGCTCGCTGTGGTCTCGCCTGATCCGCCCTTCGGTTGCAACCTCTGTGGTAAGAAACGGCGAAGGATTTGACCTCCTCCTCATCAATGATACGGAAACTTCTGGAAAAGCCCCAACAGAACAAAAGTATTCCGATATTTCCGAAACGCCCCCTTGGCGATTTAGCTTCCCTTTGTTTTGCAAAACTGTCTTCGCTGTCGGTCTTTCCTGGATAGCCGCCTTGCTTGCAAGCTCTTTTGTGGAACCAGTATTGTTGCCTTTCTTTTTTATTCCAGCCGTTCTGCTGGTTGCTTTAGATGCTGACCTTATTACATCCTTCTTCGCAACTCTCTTATCTTGTTTTGCACTAATATTATTATTGGTTTTGCCAGACTTTTCATTCTCCCCGACTAAAGAACATAATGTTGTTTCAATATTTTTCTTCTTCACGGTTTGCATTTTGATGTGCCTACTAGCTAACCGCACCCGTATTACTATTAATACTACGCGACGCCATGCCGAACACACTCAATCTTTATACGACTTTACAAAGAGTATCGCAGCCGCAGCCACGCTTGATGATGTTGCCCAAGCAACCGTGCGTCGAATTGCCATAGCGTTAGGAGCTCAAGTTGCAATCTTATTACCTCATAACGAAAAACTTGAAATCGTGGCATCGGTACCTGCTGATCTTTCCTTAGACACAGCATCAAACGCAGCGATGGATTGGGCGTGGAGACACCGCAAACCGGCAGGGTTCCAATCCGACACACTGCCTGGAGTCCCTTTCTATGGCCTTCCCTTGCAGGCAGGAGCAAATACAGTCGGGGTAATTGCCATTAAAACCAACAATGGCCGCACACTTACGTCATCACAGGGACACTATCTTTTGAGCCTATCTTATCAGGTCGCATCGGCAATTGAGCGCGCCAAACTGGTAACGGATGTCGCTCAGGCGCGTTTACAAACAGAGATGGAGAAACTTCGCACAAGCCTACTTTCATCCGTAAGTCACGATATGCGCGTTCCTCTTGATAGCATTATTCTAACTTCAAGAAATTTGAGCAATGATTGGAATGATATTCCTCCTCAAGAACGCCTTGTAATGGTTTCTCAAATTGAACAGGAGTCGGATCGGCTTGATCGCTTTATTGAGAATTTCCTGGATATGACCGAACTGGTAACGGGAAACATGCATTACAATCGTAAACCAACAAACCTACATGATGTAATCGAACTAGCAATGGCCCGTCTTGATCGCCGCCTGAAAGAACGTCAGGTTACTTTTGATTGCCCGGAGGATTTACCTCTTATTGAGGCTGACTCAACAACATTACGTCGTGTTTTTGTCAACGTTATCGAAAACGCTTGTTCATATTCTCTGCCGGACCAACCCATTAAGATTATCGCACGACAAGAAGGAGATTTTATAAAAACAGTCGTTAGCGATCGTGGCGTAGGCATTCCGGAAAGCGAACGCCAACGCGTCTTTGATATGTTTTACCGGGTTAAAAAAGACGTAGCATCAGTTGGCTTCATTGCAGGAGCTGGCCTTGGTCTTTCAATTTGTCGTGGGTTTATTGAAGCGCATCACGGTCAAATTACCGCACAGTCCGGCGAAAACGGAGAAGGAACGAGTATTATTATTACCATACCGATTAAAGCTGAGATGGTTTAAATATCAACAACAACGGGCACATGATCGGACGCCTTGTCCTTACCGCGTTCGGCACGGTCAATATAACATTCCCTAACCCTATCCACTACTTCCGGCGACATTATAAAATGATCAAGTCGAAGGCCCTTGTCCTGTTGCCACGCGCCTCCTTGGTAATCCCAAAAGCTATAGGCACGCTGATCTGGATGCTGTGCGCGAAAAACTTCTGTATACCCCAAACTTAATATGTCGCGGAAAGCCGCGCGAGTTTGGGGACAATAGAGAGCATCTTCTTCCCACCCTTTTGGATCATAAACGTCAAGTTCCGCAAAAATAACGTTAAAATCTCCGCCAAAAACAACAAGCTTTTCGTCATGCAGAAGCCTCTCTGCACGACGCCTGAACTGCGCCAGCCAATCAAGCTTATAGGAAAACTTATCGGAGCCTAACGGATTGCCGTTAGGAACATATATACTGGCAAAATGGACATTTTTGATTGTCGCTTCTAAATAGCGAGCCTGTTCATTTTTTTCAGAATCGGGAAAGTTTTCTTGCACATCATCTATCTTGTGCAAACTCGCTATAGCAACTCCATTATAGGCTTTCTGCCCAAAAGCATGAATATTATATCCGGCCGCGTTAAATTCCATTGCTGGGAATGCGTCAGTCTCACATTTAATTTCCTGCATCAAAAGAACATCGGGCTTTGCTGTTTCCAGCCAAGCAAGAACATTTGGCATACGAGTACGGATCGAATTAACATTCCATGTGGCAATGCGCATGAAAAACATCCTTCTTCAGGCCAAACGCGAAACATTTTCTTTGTAAGAGACGATAAAGGATTACACAACGGCAGATAAAATGGAATATGCGTTTCTTTTCTCTTCGTCCGTTCGTCCATCATAGGCTGCTAATGGCGAGGTCGTGTGAATGCCTGTTTCCTGAATCTGCCCAATAATCATCGCATCAAACAAAGCTGATGAATTCGCTGACATAAATGCCGTATTGTCCGTTCTCGTCTGTGAACGCAACGAACAGATCGTATTGACGACAGAAGCCGCCTGAATAGTAGCATCGGCATGCGTTGACAGCATGTTTGCCACATCAACAGCTATTTGGCTGCCAGACGCAACAGTGTGTGACACGTTTGCTGGTTTTAAAGGAGTAGTGTTTTGTGTCGTGTATGCATTTTGTGTCAGACTACCATCAAATTTTTGTGCAAACCGTTGATAAATTTCCCGTAAAGACCTTGCCTCGCCAAACTTATCATAAAAAACCGACTGATTGGCGGCCGCCGCCGTGGGCAAAACATTTGCAGCCGCAGTATTAGGGCTCTGA
>JBAZLX010000069.1:0-9557 GCA_041650075.1 Bdellovibrionales bacterium
ACGATAAAAGCGCGGTGGGATAATGTCGTTGACACGCAAATGTGCACTGTTATCGGAAACGATCATGGCAGCAAAGTTTCGACCGTCGAGCATTTGATGGCGGCGATCTCTGCCTGTGGCATTGATAATATGATCATCGAGATTGACGGCAGCGAAGTGCCGGTCATGGACGGCAGCGCGGACTCCTTTGTCTTTTTGCTCGAAGTTGCCGGAACCGTTGCTCAAAACGCTTCCAGGCGGGAAATCGAAATCCTGTCTCCCATAGAAGTTGAATGCAAAGGTAAACGCGCGCGATTATCTCCTTATGATGCCGCGCGCTACAGCGTAACGATTAATTTCGATCGTGCGCCTATCAAGACGCAAAGCTGCGACGTGACTCTTTCGCCCGCTTCTTTCAAGAGCGAAGTCAGCCGTGCCCGCACCTTTGGTTTCTTCGAGGAAGTCGAACAATTACAGAAGAAAGGGCTTGCGCTTGGCGGCTCGCTTGACAACTCCATCGTCATTAAGGGCGACAGCGTTCTTAACGAAGGAGGCCTCCGCTATAACAACGAATTTGCCCGTCATAAGGTTTTGGATGCTATTGGCGATCTGGCTCTTGCAGGGATGCCCCTTCGCGGCCATTTCGAAGGGCTTTGCTGCGGCCATGCCTTGAATAACCGCCTTCTGCGCACTTTGTTTGCTACCCCGGAGGCTTGGCGTGTCGTCGAGAATGGCTCCGATTCTTTCCTAGCGGCGCTTGTTTAATAATCCGAAATTCATGCTATAAAACGGAAGTTAAACTTTCCGGTTGATTCTATGCGTCCGCATTTTCTCGTTTCCAAGATATTGCCAGCCGTTGCTGCGCTTGCGATCCTTTCCGCTTGCTCCGGAACGGGGCCGGACAACGATATCTATGTGCCTGAAGAGGCCGTTGACGCCCTTTATACAAAAGGAACGGATGCGCTTGACCGGGGCGATTATAAAGAGGCTGCTAAACAGTTTGCCGAAGTTGATCGCCAGCATCCGTACTCTCAGTGGGCGACGCGCGCGCAACTGATGGAGGCCTATGCCTATTATGAGGATATGGATTATGACGAGGCTATCAAAGCTCTCGATCAATATATCGAACTTCATCCGGGAAACAACGACATTGCCTATGCTTTTTATCTTCGCGCCTTGTCAAACTATGAACGTATATCCGATATCCGCCGCGACCAGACCGCGACGCGGAATGCTTTAAAAGGATTGAAGGAGGTCATCAGCCGCTATCCCGATACCGAGTATGCCAAGGATGCAACGCTCAAAATTGCGCTTATATATGATCATTTAGCGGGCTCCGAGATGGAGGTTGGTCGTTATTATATCAAGCAGCATCTGTATATTGCCGCTATCGGGCGTTTTAAAACGGTCATCGATAAGTATCAGACGACGAGTCATGTGCCGGAAGCTTTGGAGCGTTTGGTCGAGTGCTATGTGTCGTTAGGTATGCTTGGCGAGGCAAAAAAGAATGCCGCAGTGTTAGGCCATAACTTTCCCGGCAGCGAGTGGTATCAGGACGCCTATAATTTATTGAAAGCTAAGGGCGTCACGGTGGAGAAAAAAGAATAGCCATACTAATTTATAGTGGAAGTGATTGATAATGCTTATCCGCCTCGTCATCCATGATGTGGTGCTGATCGAAAAACTGGCGCTGCCGCTCGAGCGCGGCCTGAACGTGTTTACGGGAGAAACCGGCGCGGGAAAATCAATAGTTCTTGACGCTCTTGGCTTGGCTCTTGGCGAACGAGGCGATGCAGCGCTTATCAGGGCAGGAGCCTCGCAGGCTTCGGTTACTGCCGAATTTCAACTGGAACACAATCATTCGATTTTTTCTCTGGCGCAGGAACAAGGCCTTATCGCGGAAAACCCAATAGTTTTAAGGCGCCTTATCGGCAAGGATGGCAGAAGTCGCGCTTTCTTTAACGATCAGCCGATTGGCGTCAATCTTTTGAGACAATTCGGAGAGAGTCTGCTTGAAATCCACGGACAATTCGAGGCGCACGGGCTTCTGAACGCGGCGACACACAGAGGGCTTTTGGACGCGTTTGCCGGAGCAAACAATTTGTTACAGAAAACGGCGGAGGCTTTCAGAACCTGGAAAGAAGCATCCGAAAAGGCAAAAGTTGCGAAAGAGGAAAGCGAACGCGCTCGTTCTGAAGAAGAATTTCTGCGCGCTTCGGTAAAAGAGCTTGAAGATCTTATGCCTCAAGCGGGCGAGGCTGATAAACTTGCTGCGGAGCGTACGCAACTTCAACACCGGGAAAAGATTCTTGAAGCGATTAATATGGCAGTTTCGGCTCTTGACGGCGAACGCGGCGCTTGTGCCCTGTTATCGCAAGCCGGAAAGGCCGTTGCGCGCGTGTCGGACAAGGCAACGACGTTGCCTGATCTTCTCGCCACCATTGACCGTGCGTCCAATGAGGCGGCAGAAGCCAGCCAGCAATTGGAACATTTTATGGCAACGCTTGATGCGCGACCCGACGCTCTGCAAAATATTGAGGAAAGATTGTTCACTCTACGCGCCGAGGCGCGCAAGCATAAAGTGCAAACCGAGCAATTACCCGATGTCCTGCGCGAGATGAAAGGCCGATTGGCCTTGCTTTCGGATGGAAGCGAACAGGTCAAAAAGTTTGCCGACGAAGCGGTTAAAGCGCATCAGAGCTATATGAAGCTTGCCGAAGACCTTAGCCTAAAACGCAAAGAAGCGGCGGCAGTGCTAGAGAAAGAAATAAACAAAGAATTGCCGCCTCTTAAACTGGAACGCGCAAAATTCAAAATCGAAATTTCGCGACTTTCCGACGATCAGTGGGGCGAAGGCGGTGCGGATCGGGTAATCTTCTTGGCTGCAACCAACGTTGGTGCGACGCCCGGGCCACTGCAAAAAATTGCCTCGGGCGGGGAGCTTGCGCGCTTTATGTTGGCGATCAAAACAGTGCTTGCCGCGGCAGATCCCGTGCCCGTTCTTGTTTTTGACGAAGTGGACGCGGGGATTGGCGGAGCTGTCGCTTCGGCTGTCGGCGAAAGGCTGTCACGCCTTGCGAAAGATGTCCAAATTCTGGTTGTAACCCACAGTCCTCAAGTTGCGGCGCGAGGGGCAAATCATTTGCGCGTTTCGAAGCGCGTACAGGGAAAACAGACGTTGACGGAAGTTGAAGCCTTGGATAAAGCCTCTCGTCGGGAGGAAATTGCCCGTATGTTGGCAGGGGCAAAAATTACCGAGGCTGCACGGCAGGCGGCGGATAGTTTGCTTGCCGAAAACGATGCTATAGGGCAAAAAGCCAAGAAAAAACGGTAAAAAACAGCCCTAAAAAATATCTTCGCTAAATCGAAGACGATTGATATAAAGGCGAACGCAAAAACGCGGGTGTAGCTCAATGGTAGAGCCCCAGCCTTCCAAGCTGGTCACGTGGGTTCGATTCCCATCACCCGCTCCAATTTTTCGAACGCATCATGTCAAAAAAATGGCTGTGCCTAGATTCGTAGGGTGCAGACAAGCCAGTGCCGTTTATTCAATGCTGGTAGAGCAAAAACATAATCTTCCAAGCTGTTACGTGGGTTCGATTCCCATCACCCGCTCCAATACCTCAGTCCGTTTTTTTGTGCGCCAAACAACTTGTTTGCGATTATGTGGATTTTGCCGTTTAATATCGCGCAGATGAAATCTCTTCCCCAGCCAAAATGAACCAGAAAATTAAAATATGCATCGTTTCAACGGTTCCGAGTGCGTTGAAGGTATTTATGAAGCCGCATATTTTCATGCTGCGGGAAAATTATGACGTTACGCTAATTACAAATGCAACAGAGCAGGAAATGGCGCCTCTGCTCGGGGAACATACGCGGTTCATAAAACTGAATCTTCAGCGGAAAATTGCTCTTTGGCAGGATATTTCTTGTTTATTGCATCTTTACGCAATTTTCCGCCGCGAACATTTCGATGCTGTTCAGTCTCTTATGCCAAAATCCGGGTTGCTGACCATGATCGCTGCTTTCGCGGCAGGCGTTCCCCATCGTGTCCATTTTTTTACCGGGCAGGTGTGGGCTAATAAAACAGGAATCGCGCGGGCAGTGTTGAAGTTTTTTGACAAAGCGATAGCGCTTGGCTCAACGTCTTTGTTGACGGATGGCCTTCCGCAAAAAGACTTTCTTGTCGCGGAAAAAATTGTTGCCGAAAATAAAATATCCATTCTTGGGAATGGATCAATATGCGGTGTTGACTGTGATCGTTTTAAACCGGATCAGGCTGCAAGAGCTCGGATGCGAGAAGAATTGGGGATCCCTTCGTCTGCAATCGTCTTTATCTTTATCGGAAGATTGAACAGGGATAAGGGCATTCTTGATTTGGCGCGAGCCTTTATTTCGGCAACGGCGCGCCTTCATGGTGCGCATCTGTTGATCGTTGGGCCGGATGAAGAAAACGTGGTTTCAAAACTGAAGGACATGACGCTTGAGATTGCCTCTTGCGTTCATTATGTCGGCGCTACGGATTGTCCCGAGAAATATATGGCGGTCGCCGATGTCATTTGTCTTCCAAGTTATCGCGAAGGTTTCGGGTCGGTGATTATTGAAGCTGCAGCCGTCGGACTACCAGCCGTTGTTTCCGATATATATGGCTTAAGGGATTCAATAAGTGCGGGAGAAACAGGCTTGTATCACGCGGTCGGAAATGTTGATGCAATTGAAAAAGCATTGGTAAAACTTGCCACGGACGATTCTCTGAGAAAAGAAATGTCGGAGAAAGCGCGTATTCGCGTCTGCCAGTATTTTTCCACGGAAGTTATTGTCGCCGCCATGCGCGAATATTATTGCAAACTTCTCGGCAACCAAAATCCGAACGTTTCTTCGAAATAAACTCGCGGTTTAACTTTTTTATCCTTTTATCGCACAGGGGAATCGGTATGCGTAGCGCAAGGCTATAGTGAACGGTAATATCGTTGATACAAGGGGAAATGGATGTAAAGTTGTCTTGCCTAAAGAGAACCAATCGGCCTATATTAACTAATCAGATCAACACACGATCTTTCTTTCAAAAGCACGATGAAAAAAGCATTTATCACGGGTGTCACGGGACAAGATGGGTCCTATTTGGCGGAATTCCTTCTTGCAAAGGACTATGAAGTTCACGCTATCTTGCGGCGCAGCTCGGTTTTCACGACCCAGCGCATCGACCATCTTATGAGCCATCCGAGGTTCAAGACTTATCATGGCGATTTGGTGGATTCGAGCAATCTGAACGCCGTTTTGTCCAGAATACAACCGGATGAAGTGTATAATCTTGGCGCTCAGTCACATGTCGCGGTATCTTTCGAGGTGCCGGAATACACGGCCGAAGTCGATGCGGTCGGTACGCTTAGATTGCTCGACGCCGTTAAAAATCTGGGACAGCATCCGCGTTTTTATCAGGCCTCAACATCGGAGTTATATGGCGGATTGCCGGAGACCGCGCCGCAATCAGAAAAAACTCCCTTTTATCCGAAATCGCCCTATGGCGCAGCCAAGCTTTATGCTTATTGGGTTACCATCAACTATCGCGAGGCCTACGGCCTTTATGCCTGCAACGGGATTTTGTTTAATCACGAATCCCCGCGTCGCGGCGAAACATTCGTGACAAAAAAAATCACGAAAGCCGCCGCGCGTATTTCGAAGGGGCTGCAGGAGGTTCTGACTTTAGGCAATTTGGACGCCAAGCGCGACTGGGGCTACGCCAAGGATTATGTCGAATGCATGTGGCTGATGCTGCAGCAGGATAAGCCGGACGATTATGTCGTCGCTTCCGGCGAAACTTATTCGGTGCGGCAATTTGCCGAAGAAGCATTCGACTGCGTCGGCATCAAGCTGCGCTGGGAAGGAACCGGCCAAAACGAAAAAGGCATTGACGCGGCGACGGGAAAAGTCCGCGTCACGGTCGATCCCAAGTATTTCAGGCCTGCGGAGGTCGCTCTTTTAAAAGGCGATCCGAGCAAGGCCAGAAAAAAACTGGGGTGGCAGGCAAAAACGAGCCTGAAAGAGCTTGTACGTATTATGATTGATTATGACCTGAAATACGACACTTATGGCGGGAGCGACGCGTGATCCTCGTTACAGGCTGTACAGGTTTTCTTGGCAAGCGCGTTTGTCGCTTGCTGGAAAAGAAAAGGCTGGCTTTTACCGGAACGTCGTTGAGCCGCGGGCTGGATCTGAGGGAACGTCAAGCGACGATCGATTTTTTTGTAAAAACGAAGCCGGAATTTGTGCTTAATTGCGCAGCGTTTGTCGGCGGCATTCAATTTGGCCTCAAGCATCCGGCGGAACTGTTCCATAATAATCTACATATGACACTGAACCTGCTGGAGGCGGCGAAGGCGTCCGGCGTCAGGCGCATGGTCAATCCCATCTCCAACTGCGCCTATCCCGGAGCGGCGACATATTTCAAGGAAGACGAATTTTGGAATGGGCCTTTGCATGAATCCGTTTTGGTTTATGGCTTTGCGCGCAAGGCGTCGTGGATCGGCGCTTGGGCTTATCAGAAACAATATGGGCTTGATGTTCTGAATCTGATCTTGCCCAATATGTACGGGCCGGAGGATCATTTCGAAGAAGAGAGATCGCATGTGCTCGGCGCGCTTATCATGAAAATCATCCGCGCCAAGCAAAAGGGCGAATCCAGCGTTGTCATTTGGGGCAGCGGCAAGCCCGTGCGTGAATGGCTGCATATTGATGACGGGGCGGAGGCTCTGGTGCGGGGAATGGAGGTCGCCTCGAGCATTGACCCGATCAATATCGGCGTCGGCAAAGGAATTTCCGTGATGGAACTGGCGACTCTGATTAAAGAAACGGTCGGTTTCGAAGGACAACTGGTTCTGGATGAATCGAAACCTGACGGCGCTCTCTGCAAAACTATGGACGGCGCGCGCGGCGCGCGCCACTTTGCCTGGCAGCCGACAAGAAAGTTCAGGCAAGGCGTTGCGGACACTGTCGCGTGGTATATCGAACACGGAGCGAAAAATGGGTAAGGCCGTTGAAATCAAACAGGGCGAAACAGTTCTGGCGCGGCATATTCCGGCCGATGTCGCGTGGCGCGACGGGCTTAATTTTTATTCGGAAAATGCGGATTTTATTCAGGTCGGCGTATGGGGTTACGGGGCCGGCAAGCAGTTAGCGGCGCATATTCATAACGAGGTTAAGCGCGAGGTTTTGCGGACCCAAGAGGTTCTGTTCGTTAAACAGGGGCGCATCTTGGCTAAAGTGTACGATACGGAAGAACGCAAAGTTGCGGATCTTGACGTTCGTGCAGGAGATGTCGTGATTCTCCTGAACGGCGGGCATGGTTACGACATCATGGAAGACGGAACGCAAGTACTTGAGATCAAGAACGGTCCTTACATCGGCCCCGATTTGGACAGGAGAAGATTTTGAGCGAGAACATCTTCTTCGACGCATCTAAACTTAAGCGCATCGGGCAAAACGTCATCATCGGCAAAACGGTGCGTATTCGCTATCCTGAACTTGTCGAAATAGGGGACAATGTCATCCTCGACGATTTCATTTATATATCGACGGCTTTGCACATCGGAAATTATGTACATGTCGCGGCAGGCTGCAAGTTTATCGGCGGACGGCAGGCCTCGGTCGAAATCGGCGACTTTTCTACGCTTGCGCCAAATGTCGTTCTTGCCGCTGGCAGCGACGATTACGTTTCCGGCATCGCCTCGCCGCTCGTTCCCATGCAATATAAAGGCAATGTCGAAATCGGCGCAATTAGATTAGGCCGCCATTGTATTGTCGGGGCAAACAGCACGGTTTTGCCTCATGTAACGTTTAACGACGGCGCCGCTTTGGGCGCGCAATCGCTTGTGAAAGAAGATTTGCAGGCCTGGTCGCTTTACGCGGGCGCTCCGGTGCGGTTTCTGAAGCCGCGCGATAAGAAAAAAATTCTGGCGCTGGAAGAAAAATTTAAGGCGGAGAGCAAATGACTGAAGACTTTATCATGCAAATGCGGCCCTTTTTCGGAGAAGAGGAAAAGAAAGCGCTGTGCGATTATATGGATGAGGACGGTTTTATTACCGAATTCAAGCGCACAGAGAAATTCGAACGTATGATCGCCGATTTTACGGGGGCCAAGCATTGCATCGTCGTCAATAACGGCACGATCAGCCTGACGCTGGCGGCTTTGGCAGCGGGCGTTCAGGCGGGCGACGAGGTTATCATTCCAAATTTCACGATGATCGCTTCGCCCAATTCTGTGAAAATGTTCGGTGCCGTGCCTGTTTTTGTCGATGTTGAACCGGAAACGCTTTGTCTCGATATTGAAAAAACAAAAGCCGTCATCACGTCCAAAACCAAGGCCATCATGCTGGTGGCAGCCAACGGGCGTTATCCTCAATCCGGAATCGCTGGATTTGAAGCACTGGCAAAGGAAAAAGGCCTTGTTTTAATCGAAGACGCGGCTCAGGGGCTTGGTTCCTACTATCCTGACGGCCGCCATATCGGTCGCGCGGGGCTGGTGGGTAGTATTTCCTTTTCTGCACCAAAGATCATTTCTACAGGACAGGGTGGTGCTCTGATTACCGATAGCGACGAGATAAATTTTAAGCTGCGCCGTTTAAAGGATTTCGGGCGCGCTAGCGGTGGCAACGATATCCACGATACGATCGGCTATAATTTCAAGTTCACCGAATTGCAGGCTTGCATCGGCATCGAACAGATGAAGAAGCTGCCGGGCCGCATTGTGCGCAAGAAAGAAATATGGAAAAAATATGCAGAAGGGTTGAGTGGCGTGAAAGAAATCCGCCTCTTCGCGCACGATCTTGATTGCACTGTGCCATGGTTTATAGACGCGCTTGTGGAAAACAGAGAGAAACTGATTGCGCATCTGAAGGTTGCGAACATAGGCACGCGAGTGATGTATCCGCCGATCAACAAGCAGAAGGCCTATCGGATTCCGGGCGAACATGCGGTTTCGAACTTCGTCGGCGAGCAAGGGCTTTGGCTGCCTTCCGCCGTGCAACTGACCGATGAACAGATCGCCTACATCACCGGGAAAATTCGTGAGTTCTATGCATGACAAACTCCGTAAAACCGGCAACGCCCGACATTGGTATCGTCGTTTTGTCCTGCGACAAATACAGCGATCTGTGGCCTGTTTTTTTTGAACTATTTTTCCGATTTTGGCCGGATTGCCCATTCCCCGTTTATCTGTTTGCCAACCGGCAGTCTTTCGCCGATCAGCGCGTGCACACGGTTTTATCCGGCGACGATCCCGATTGGTCAAGCAGTGTCAAAGCTTGCCTGCGGCAGATTAATCATCGGTATGTCTGGTTGTTTTTCGACGACGTGATGCTGGATCGCCCTGTGCAGGCCGCAAAGATTTCCCGTCTGGTCGATTTTGTCGTCGATAAAGATCCCTCTTATCTGCGCTTTCGCCGTTTTCCCAAACCAGATACGAGGAAAAGCCGCGATTTTGGCAGATGCGAGGAGAAATCTCTTTATCGCACTTCCGTTTTGGCGATCTGGAAACGCGATGTTCTTCTCGATCTTTTGCGCGAGGGCGAAAGCGCGTGGGT
>JBAZLX010000070.1:0-9536 GCA_041650075.1 Bdellovibrionales bacterium
CGATGCCTTGGAAGTAGATGGTCGCTGCCGTGAGGCTGCAAGACCAGTTCATCGTATTGCCGGACAAAGAGCCCGCGCTGCAAGCCGATCCGTTCAGAAGGAGGTTGTCGAAGTTTCCAACCGCCCCGCGAGCAAAAGTCAGAAGCGTGAACGTATCGCCGATGCTGAGCAAAGAGGTATCGGTCGTAACGGCCAACGTACCGTCAAGACTTGCGCCATGCTCAATTTGCAACTGGCTGTAATCAACGCCGGGCGTTCCCGTGCTGGTGATCGTGAAATCCAGCACACCGGTTGACGTTTGGGCATAATCGCCGTCAATTGTCAGAATGCCGACGGAATTGCCGGGATGAACGGTCGAGGCGTTGGTAACGTCTCCAACAACCTTGCCGGTGCCTTGCAGCGTCCCGCCATTGATGTCCATGCCGTGTTCGGTAACCAGAAGGCCATCCACGCGCGTATTGCCGCCGTTTTGGACGTAGCCGTTCGAGTTACCCGTAACTTCGAGCTTCGATCCGGCATCAACCTTTACGGTGCCATAGTTGGTGAAAGCCCCACCGGCAGCGCCGATGTTAAGTTCTCCGCCGCCGTTGGCATGAATGGTGCCGCCGGATGCATTCACGAAATTCAGGTCATGATTGCCATCGCCGATAAAACCATTGCCTTGAATGGTATTATCAACGTTCGTCAGGGTGCTGGTCGTGCCGATGTTGCGGATATGAGCAGCGCCGCCGCCGGAAGCCGTATTAAGTTGGATTGTGCCGCCAGTCGTTAATGACGTGTCTGTGGATAGGTACAAATATGTATCTTTTCCACCACCGCCGTTGATCGTGATGCCGTTGACGATATTGATCACGTCATTGTCGGACGACTCAAGGGTCGTGCCTTTAGCTAAGGTTACGCCGTTCAAAGTAACCGGCGAACCGTTGGTAAACATGCCGTAGGTTTTGAATATAAGGTCGGCCCCTTCTGAAGAAAGAGTGCCGCCGATAATGTTCGTGCCGCCGTTCAGATAAACGTTGCCCGAGCCTTCGGCCTTAATGATACCGTTGGCGTTATAAATCGTCGAATTTAAGTAAAGATCGCCGGCGGTGCTTGCTGCAAGCGTTCCGTTGTTGGTAACGGTTCCGCCGCTGGCATTGATGTTGATGTCGCCGACCTTAGCGGTAACCGTTCCGTTATTGACAAAATTCTTCGCATCAATATCGCCTGACCAGGCAATGGTGCTGTTATTGGTGAAGGTGTTGTTGGCGGCACGGATGTACGCAACGTTGGCGCCTTCAAGAAGGGTGACATTGCCGCCGGTCAGCGTAACGTCGTTCATCAGATTAAGCGTGCCATCGACCTTGAGCAGGGCGGACGAAGCAAGATTAATCGCAGTGCCATATACAGACAAAGCCTTTGTGTCGGTAATGTTGAGCGTAGAGTCCGAACCAATCGTCAAGTTACGGATGGATGCGTTTTGATTCAGGGTGACGGTCTTATAAAATGAATCGTTGATAACGACATCCGTCGAGCTGCTGTTCGGAGCAACGCCGGTTGACCAGCTGGCTCCTCTGCTCCAGTTTGAACTCAGAAGGTAACCCTTCCAATTTGCGGTGTCGGCTTGTGCTGGGGATGAAAGGCCAACGAGTCCGATGACTAGGGCAAACGAGGCAGTGGCGAATAAATTTGCACGCATCGCACGGCGGCTTAAATTCTTATTGCTCATATGAGTGCTCCTTTAAATTTATATTCTCGCATGGCGTGCGATTAATTTTTTTAATACCGTAATAGGCAGTACCAAAGAAAATATAATCAGACAATACATATTCGAATGGATATATTTTCAAGCTGTTCTGAGCGCATATTGTCTCTTGTTAACTATCATAGATGTTAACCAAAACAGGCGATTAAGGTGCAATAAGCCTATATCCCTTCATAATAATCGCGGCAAGGATGAAGGTAATTGGGATAGTTAATACCCATGCCCAAAGAATGCTTCCGACAACGCTCCACCGTACGGCCGAAAAGCGCTTGGCCGCGCCAACGCCCATAATGGACGAGGAAATGACCTGCGTGGTACTAAGGGGAATGCCGAAATGTGAGGCGCTGGCAATAATCATGGATGCGGCAGTTTCGGCGGCAAAACCGTGAATAGGCTGCATTTTGATTACTTTGGTTCCAAGTGTCCTTATGATGCGCCATCCACCCGACATCGTGCCTAAACACATCGCTATTGCGCACGCTAACTTCACCCATAAAGGCACTTGAAATGCCTCTGACGGATACACCAATAAAAGCGCAAGAGCGATAATGCCCATGGATTTTTGCGCGTCGTTTTGTCCATGGTTCAGCGCCATAAATCCGGCAGAAATTAACTGTAACCGTCCAAAAATACTGGTCGTACGACCAAGGGGTTGCTTATAAAACAGCCACGTCAGCCCCAGCATGATGGCAAACCCTATAATAATGCCGAACACAGGAGCCATAATCATAGGGATAACGACCTTATCCATAAGCTTGTCGAACATAATGCAGTCCGTACTGCACCCTGAAGCAACCGTGGCGCCGATCAGCGATCCGATAAGAGCATGAGACGAACTTGACGGCAGGCCTTTATACCAAGTGATTAAGTTCCAAATAATTGCCGCAAGAACCGTACATAAAATAGTGCCGATCGTAATGGACGAGGAATCCACAAGTCCTTTGCCTATCGTCGCCGCAACTTCCGTTCCTACAAGGGCGCCGACCAAATTCAATATACTGCTCATGGTGACGGCGATTTTCGGGCTGAGCACTTTTGTCGAAACGACCGTCGCGATAGCGTTGGCAGAATCGTGAAAGCCGTTAATAAAATCGAAGACTAGAGCCAACGAAACGGTGATAATTAGGAGAATAAGTGCAATATCCACGGAAGGGGCCTATCAGCTTCGCTTCAGAACAATCTGCAAAATGACTCCCGCTGCGTCGCGAAAGCGGTCAATGGCCTTTTCAAGCATGTCGCAGACGTCGCGCCGCAATACGATAGCGGCAAGATCGTTGTGGCTTTTGAACAAAACCTCCATAATCTTGTCGTGAATAATATCGCCCTCATGTTCAAGTTCGTCCAACTGGTTGACCCCTTTAATGATGACCGCGCTGCCTTTGCTCTTGATAAGGGACTGCACAAGTTTTTGCATAACGGTCGCTTCCTGAACTATCAGATCGGCCTGTTTAATAAAGTCGCCTTCTTTGACGCAGAGACCGTGAATCAGGATTCTTTCCTTAAGGCGATGAGCGATTTTCGGGACATTGTACATGTAATCCGAAAAATTCTGAATGTCTTCGCGATCAAAAGGCGTAATGAAAGACCGGCACAATTCGAAGGTAATTTCCGACGCGACTTTTTTCGATGAAGCCCTGAGGTTGTCGATTTCGGTGCGAGCCTGTTTATTTTCTGAATCTTCAATAAAGATTCTAAGCTGCTTGGCGCACTCCAATGATTGCTCGGCCTGTATTTCCATAAATTCGCAGAACTTGGTCTCACGCGGAAAAAGGCTAGGGAACTTCATGCGCGCATACTCCACACTATATATACATACTGTTTGCAGGGCTCACTCATACACCTTGCAGAATACCGATGGAAGGGTTTGATTTCTGTACATATATTTGAATGGTTTGCTGGCCAAACAATTGATGTTGGACGATCCGTATCCCGCAATAAGCTCGCCCCAAACCGGGTGGCAGCATTATTTTTTGAGTCATCATCACATGCAAACGGACATTTCCGGGCGACATACTGCAGTGCAGTAATTATTGTCCAATTATGTGCGAGGTGCATGCGACTGTAATAATTTAAACACTGAAGCCATAAAAAATTAACTATAGGTATTTAAATTTAACCATAATAAGTATATAGTCCCACCCACTAGAGTTAATAGATTCCTTCCGTTTGGAGAAATACATGAGCAAAGCAAGTATAATTGGCGCTTACAATACCGCTTTTGGCGCCTTCGTTAACAAAGATAAAGCTTCCGGCCTTATCACTGACACGAAGTCCTATTACGATCTGCTTATCGAGGCAGGGCGTGGCGCAATTGCCGACGCTGGTCTTGAGGCGAAGGATATTGATGTCATATATGTCGGTTCCTGCTCTCCCTCAGGCTTTGTCAATCAGGAACACGTAGCTCCTATTGCTGCGGAAATTGATCCTTCGTTCCGGTTCAAACCCATGACTCGCTGCGAATGCGCGTGCGCATCGTCGTCTGTCGCCCTTTACGATGCCATTTATGCCATTGAAGCTGGACGCGCGCGTCATGCTTTGGTCATTGGCGTCGAGAAAATGAATCTTCTGCCAACACCGCAAATGACCCATGTGTTGGCATGTTGCTCTCACTGGCCGAGCGAAGGCGCTATGGGGATGACATTCCCGATGCTTTTTGCGGCCTATGCCAAAGGATACCAGGCTCACTACAATATCTCCAAACAGGATTTAGAGAAAATGTTGTGGACGGTCGGCGCGCTTGGTTACCGTAACGGTGCCGAGAACCCCTTGGCGCATGTTCGTAATGGCCCGTCTACAATTGAAGCGATAATGAAGCTTAACGAGCCCGATGAACGCGGCAGAGCGAAGAATATGATGGTTGCCGATCCGTTACGCCTCCATGATTGCTCTTTGGTTACCGACGGCGCCGCAGCGCTTGTTATTACAGCGACGACGAACGTTTCCAACAAGGCTCGCGCCGTTCAAATCGCGGGCATTGGGCAGTCAGCCGAACGCCTTCCGGAAAACGTACGCCCCAACATGCATGAATTGATGGCCGGCAAGAATGCGGCTGCCAAGGCTTATAAAGAAGCCGGGATCACGGCTAACGACGTTGATCTGGCGGAAGTGCATGACTGCTTTACGATCAATCAGATTCTTAGCACCGAAGCGCTTGGTTTCTCGCAGGATGGCCGTGCCGGATTTGAATATATTGATGGGCGGTTTGGTCGCGACGACAAATATGTCTCGGTCAATCTGTCGGGCGGCTTGAAGTCGAAGGGGCATCCTGTAGGTGCCACGGGGGCTTCGATGCATGCGCTGATCTACAAGCAATTGATCGGTGAGGCTATCGGCGTCAAAGCCAGAAAGGCAGACATTGGCGTTGCCTTTAACGTTGGCGGTTCTGCAGTGACAAACTGCGTTTCCGTTCTTAAGAAACTCTGATCGAGAGGAAAGGCCTCCATGCCAAGTTTTTTTTACAATGATAGCGAGTTTATCGTCAGAACCGGAGGGTGGGACGTTATCCGTAAACTGCCCGACGGTAAGACGGTGATGGTCGGCGCTAACTTGTTTGAGGGGTTATCGCCTGCTGAAGCGGAAGCTAAAGCGCGTCTTTTAGTGCGCGCGACCAATCCCGTAGGCGTTAAAATCGTCGGCCCCGACGTCAACCATCCGAGCAAGATCGGTGATTTGAAAATTGTCGGTCCGGATGTCGCGCATCCGAATTTCGTCTATTGGGACAAGGATAGTACTTCGTTCCCAAAAGGTTCCTGAACACAGACTTACATATGAGGATATCGTCATGAATATCAAAGGTAGTGTAGCAATAGTCACAGGCGGCGGTAACGGCATTGGCGAAGCTGTCGCCAAATATTTGGTCAAGAATGGCGCGAAGGTAGCCGTGGTGGACGTTGCGCCCGCGAATATTGATCGCGTCGTCAAAGAACTTAAGGCTATGGGCGGCGAAGCGATTGGCGTTCAGGCTAACGTTTCCAGCGAAGCCGATACGGCCAAGTTTGTTAAGGCGACCGTTGAAGCTTTTGGAAAGCTGAACGTAACCGTTGCCTGCGCTGGCATTATCCGTGACGGCATGATGCTTACGTTGGATAAAGAAACCGGCAAAGTGTCGAAGAAGCTTGGGCTTGATAAATGGCAACCTGTTCTCGACATCAACCTTACCGGAACGTTCCTTACGCTCCGCGACTCTGCCGAAGCCATGGTCAACGGCGGTTGGCCGGGGCTTTTGGTAACGATATCTTCGGTCAACAAGGCGGGGCAGGTGGGACAGCTTAACTACTCATCCACAAAAGTTGCCGATGCATTGATGCCCAAGACCATCGTTGGCGAATTCCAGATGCGCGGTATTAAGAACGTGCGTTGCGTCGGCATTGCTCCGGGATACACGGCCACGCCGATGCTCACCGGAATGAACCAGACAGCTCTTCAAGGCATTCTGAAAGACGTACATATCAATCGTCTTGTGCAGCCGGAAGAAGTGGCGGCGCTTATCGGGCACTGCATCGAAAACGAAGCGATTGACGCAACGACGCTCGAGATCACCGGCGGCCTCTGCTACGCCGGCGGCGTTGCCAAGTAACTCTTGATTGAGACAACTAATTAAAAGCCCCCGAAAGGGGGCTTTTTTAACGGCTTGTCATTGAATTTATGCTTGGCATATATTGGGCTTTAAAGAAGTTGCTTGCCAACTTAGTCCTGTCAGGAGATGACGATGCGATATTATGCGCTTGATGCATGGCGTGGTGTTTTTGCATTGTTCATTATGCTCACTCATTTAGGTGTAGCTTGGCATGGCTATTCAACAGGATTTATTAGAAGCACATATCTGTTTGTCGATTATTACTTTGTGCTGAGTGGTTTTGTAATCAGCACTGCCTACGCATCAAAAATATCGAATTATTCAGATTTTTGGTCATTCATCGTCAAGAGAATAGGCAGAATATATCCCTTACATATCTTTATGCTGGCCGTGTTTGTTGGGCTCGAGTTGGTGAAGCTTTTGGCGGCATATTATGGCCATAGTCCACGTAATGCGCCTTTTTCTGGCGATACATCCATTCAATCTCTTATTACAAACATTCTTCTTATCCACTCATTAGGTATACATCATATCCTTACATGGAATTACCCCAGTTGGTGTGTGAGTACAGAATTTTTTGCATACATCATATTTGCCGTTGTTGTTCTTTTTATTCGTCCGATTAGCGAGAAGCTATCATTATTGTCGTTTTTCGCGCTGATGCTGCTCGGCCTTTTTATTATCATAAGTTTTTCACCGCTTAATCAGGACACGACCTATGACTATGGGTTTTTCAGATGTCTTGCCGATTTTACATGCGGTATATTGATTTATTCTTTTACAAAAAAGCATCCCATTAGGTTCGGGCATTTTAGGAATTTAGCAGAATTTGGCATAATTGCGATTGTTGTTGCCTTTGTCACTTTAGCCGGAAGAAGCAAGGCTTCCTACGCTGCGCCGATGATTTTCTCTTTAATGATTATAGTTTTCTATCGGCAAGAGGGATTTCTATCAAAGATTCTATCTTCGTCATTCTTTCAAAAACTCGGTGACTGGTCTTATTCCATATATATGATACATGCCTTTTTTATTATAAACATTACTGAAAGGCCGATTCATATTATTGAAAAGTATTTTGGCATTTCTCTTTCGAAAGAAGTGGTGCTTCCAGATTCTACTGATCTTATGCCAAATACAAGCGTTATCACTGATTTAGGCGGACTATATCAGGGGGATTTGTTGGTTCTGGCGGTTGTCGTTGCCTGTGTATTGACAGCAAGGCAAACGTATCGTTGGATTGAGATCCCTGGCAGGAATTATCTTATAAGAAAATTTGGCACGTCAAGTATTCAAAACAGTGTCTCTCCTGTGCCTGCAAAAATTGAGTAATTCACCACATGAATTCATTATTTAACCTGATGTATAATGATATAGCTGCGGGTATAAATATATGCTTCCCAAAAGGGGGATAACGATGCCCTCATCCTACTTCTTCTGCGGCATCGGCGGCAGCGGCATGTTGCCTTTGGCGCTGATCGCGCAACAAAAAGGCGCGATGATTGCCGGTTCCGACCGATCGCTGGACCAGGGGAGGACAACGGATAAATTCGATTTTCTGCGACGACGCAACATCGCTTTATTTCCCCAAGACGGCAGCGGCGTGACGGACGCGACTGCCATATTCGTCACTTCCGCCGCGGTTGAAGACCAAGTGCCCGATGTGCGCGCTGCCAAGGGTTTGGGTTTGAAAATGATGACGCGTGCGGAATTGCTGTCGCAATTTTTCAATGTTTCACCGCAATCAATAGGCATCGCGGGAACAAGCGGCAAATCGACGACAACGGGCATGATCGGCTGGATTCTGAACCAAACCGGCAAAGCTCCTACCGTAGTCAACGGCGCGGTGATGAAAAACTTTGTCACGGCCGATATGCCATTTGCCGGCGCCGTGGTTGGCTCGGGACAAATTTTCGTTGCCGAAGTAGACGAAAGCGACGGTTCTATCGCTCATTACACGCCGCATGTAGGGGTGTTAAACAATGTCGCGCTCGATCATAAATCGATGGATGAGTTGCGCCATCTTTTTGGCGATTTTATCCAAAGAGCGAAAATAGCCGTTCTGAACTATGATAATGCCGAAGTAAAAAATCTCGCAGGCGCGCTGCCTGACAAACAGCGTTTGACCTATTCACTGATAGACGGCGCCGCCGACTTTTTTGCATCGAACCTGCGCCCCGAACCGGACGGCATTTTGTTTACGCTGCAGGTAAAGGGAAAAACCTATCCCGTGCGACTTAGCGTCCCTGGCCGTCATAATGTGGCGAATGCTCTTGCGGCCTTGGCAGCGTCATATGCCATAGGCGTAGACGTTTCCTTCTCTGTGGCGGCGTTGGAAAAATTCTCAGGTATCCGGCGGAGGCTGGATGTTGTCGGCACAAGAAATAACGTCACGGTCATTGACGATTTCGCCCACAATCCCGACAAAATTGAAGCGACTCTTTCGGCGCTGCACGAATTTCCCGGGCGCTTGCTGATATTCTTTCAACCGCATGGATTCGGGCCCTTGCGTCTGTTGAGAACGGGATACATCGAGACTTTTGCCGGTTATTTAATGGAAACCGACATCTTGGTCATGACCGACCCTGTATATTTCGGGGGCACAACCGACCGCAGTGTCAGCAGTTCCGATGTCGTTGAAGAGATCAAGAAAAAAGGGCGCGAAGCCATCTATATTCCCGATAGAGCCGCTTGCGGCGACTATCTTCTGTCTCAGGCACGCACCGGCGACCGGATTGTTATCATGGGCGCTCGTGACGATACACTTTCGACCTTTGCCGCTGAGTTGCTAAAGCGGTTATAGGGGATCAATTGGTTCATTAAGTGACACGGATAGGTCACGAGCGGTTGCGTAAAGCGAGGCTTTCGCCGGACAAAAGAGGTTCAAAGAAAACAATGTGCTGTCCGGCATAAGCCGAGCAAGGCGCAGAGCGAGTGCTGTTACACAGCGATGATACATTCATTGATCGTAAAGTATTAGGCCCTTATCTCAACGCTCGCTCCCACGGGAATTAAATCAAAAAGCTCAATAATCTCATTATTGCTCATTCGTATACAACCATGCGAGGCGGGTGTGCCGAGTAAATCTTCGCGGTTTGTGCCGTGGATGTATATGTAACGCTCTTTCGTATTGGCGTTGTGGCTTTCGCGGCCTTCGAGCCATAGGATTCGCGTCAGTACAAGATCGTCCTCTGTATCATGAAGAGGATTGCTTTTATC
>JBAZLX010000071.1:0-9333 GCA_041650075.1 Bdellovibrionales bacterium
GACACAAAAAAAGTCACAATGTTCTCGTCCAAGTTCGCCTGTCCCGTCAGCGGTTTCACGATCGAAGAAATCGAGCCGCGCCTTTTTTCGTTCAACAACCCGCATGGAGCCTGCCCCGCGTGCGACGGGCTCGGGGATAAACTGTATTTCGATCCCGACCTCGTCGTTCCCGATAAAACCGCGTGCCTTGCCGACGAAGCCATCGCGCCGTGGAAAACTTTTTACATGCAGGTTCTCGAAGCATTATGCCGCACCTATAAGCAAAGCATGGTCACGCCGTGGAACAAGCTGTCCGAAGAGTTCCGCAACGTCGTGCTTTACGGCACGGGGGAAAAGCCGGTCAAATTCACCTATCGCAGCGAAAATCATACCTTCCATCACAACAAGCCGTTTGAAGGCGTCATTCCCAACATCGCGCGCCGCTGGCGGGAGACCGAAAGCAACTGGATGCGCGAAGAGCTGTCGAAATACCAGCTCAGCAAACCCTGCGACGTTTGCCATGGCCAACGTCTCAAGCCCGAAGCTCTGGCCGTCAAAATCGCGGGGCTTAATATCAGCGAAGTGACCGCTTTTTCGATCAAGGCGGCCAAAACGTGGTTCAAAGACCTGCCGAAATCGCTGACGCCCAAGCAACGCGACATCTCGGTGCGGATATTGAAAGAAATCAACGAGCGCCTTGGTTTTCTGAACAACGTCGGCCTCGACTATCTGGCTCTGTCGCGGGCATCGAGAACCCTCTCTGGCGGCGAAAGCCAGCGCATCCGTTTAGCGTCGCAAATAGGCTCCGGCCTCACGGGCGTTTTGTATGTATTGGATGAGCCCAGCATCGGCCTTCACCAGCGCGACAACGACAAGCTGCTTGAAGCCCTCAAAGGCCTGCGCGACCTCGGCAACACGGTTCTGGTCGTCGAACACGACGAAGACGCGATACGCCAAGCCGACTACCTTGTGGATATAGGCCCCGGCGCGGGAGTCCACGGCGGACACGTCATCGCCGCCGGAACGCCGCATGATGTCATGAAATGCAAGAACAGCATCACGGTGGATTATCTGACGGGGAAAAAATTCATCCCCGTCCCAAAGGAACGCCGTGCGGCAAAAGAAGGAAAATGGCTCGAAGTCTTGGGGGCATCCGGCAACAATCTTAAAAACATTCACGCGAGATTTCCGCTCGGCACGTTGACGGCGGTGACGGGCGTTTCAGGCGGCGGCAAATCAACGCTTGTTATTGAAACGCTTTACAAGGAACTGGCGCGAAAACTCAATTTTGCGCGCGACATTCCCCTGCCGCACAAAACCATTAAAGGAATTGATTTTATTGATAAAATCGTTGACATAGACCAGTCGCCCATCGGACGGACGCCAAGGTCCAACCCTGCGACATATACGGGCGCTTTCACCCCCATTCGCGAATGGTATGCGGGTCTGCCGGATGCGAAAGCGCGCGGTTATGAGGCAGGACGCTTTTCTTTCAACGTCAAAGGCGGCCGCTGCGAAGCGTGCGAGGGCGGCGGGACAATAAAAATCGAAATGCATTTTTTGCCTGACGTCTATGTTACCTGCGACGAGTGTTTAGGCAAACGCTACAATCGCGAAACGCTTGAGATTCTGTATCGCGGCAAAAGCATCTCTGACGTACTGGACATGACCGTCGAAGAAGGCGCGGACTTTTTCCAAGCCGTCCCTTCCATCCGCGACAAGCTGGAAACGCTGAAGCGCGTCGGCCTGTCGTACATAAAAATCGGCCAAGCGGCGACTACTCTTTCGGGCGGAGAAGCGCAGCGCGTCAAACTGGCCAAGGAATTGGCGCGTCGCGCAACGGGCAAGACGCTTTATATCCTCGACGAGCCGACGACGGGCCTGCACTTTGCCGATGTACAAAAACTTCTCGACGTTTTGCATGCGCTGACAGATCAGGGAAACACCGTGATTGTGATCGAGCACAATCTCGAGGTTATCAAGACGGCGGATTATATCGTAGATCTGGGTCCCGAAGGCGGCGACGCCGGAGGCGAAATCGTAGCCGCCGGCACGCCCGAAGAAATCGTAAAAACCAAAGAAAGCTATACGGGCAAATACCTGGCGGCATATTTGAAAAAGAATATAGAAACGCAGCCTTATACCGACCGGCGCATAAGGTGATTTGTCTGGGTCACGAGAGGTTGCGACGAGCCTGCCGCTCGCTGAACTGAAAGAATTGTTATAACCCAATATATTACCCGGCAAGCGACAGGCAAGGCGCAGAGCGAGTGATGTCAACCGTCATGGCCAAAAGCATTGGTCGTTTGGTATTAAAGCGCTTTAACCATGATTGGGGATTGATGCGTTTATGCAAGGCACTATGATGCCAACAAAGGTATTTCAATCTTTGGGATTTTTTAGGAGATTCATATGTCCGATAAATCCGCAATCACCAAAAAACTCTCTTCGGCCAACGATAACGGCTGCCCATGGGAAATTCGCGAAGCCGTTTTAGCTTCGCTGGCAGACGATTTCCGTGAAAAGGAAGAGTTTATTGACCCCTATATCGCTTTGACGCTCGCCGATATTGGCTATTCTGCCATTTGCGAAAACCACCCCACGGCCTGCTGGTTTTGTCTTTTGTCGCTGAAAGAGGTGATCCCCCTCTTTCCCGAAGCGCATCATTATCCGGACTTTGTGCAACAGGTCGAAAGGATATTCGAAAAATTCTGCGAGCCTGCTTATAGAAGAGATTACCCCGACTATAGAGACCTTGCCCACGACCTGCTGGCCGAGCTGAAATATGGCTGCAAACCTGTGCCAAAATTGCTCACTGCCGCAAGAAACGAAACAGGCGAAAACCCCGCCCTCGCCGTCAAGGCGCTTTGCCGGAAGCTAAAGAAATGCCCCGAGGAAAGAACGCCCGCCACAGCTCTCAACCTTCTTGCTGTTGCCGAAGACAACAAAACATTAGTCGGCGTCAACAAACACATTCTCGATATCCTGGGTTTTATGATTGAAGATCTTCAAATAGCCTCAACGGAAGGTCTTGATAAGAGATTAAAAACTATGAGCTTCGACGCCAGCGCCTTCGATACCGAAACAAGGGCTGCCGCTTCTTCTATGTGTGAAAAAATTGCTTCTCTCCGGAATAACGCCGAAAAGTCTCTTCATCGGAAGAAGGACGGACAAATCGTTCATGGCCTTTAACCGTGAGACATATATGTAAAGTTACGGTGTTTATTAATTTTTTTTCTCGTGGTAATGTCTCTTCCTAGATCGTTCAATTGGAGATTGAATTAATCAGTGGCCGACCCAACGCCCCCGCTTTCTAGTTCCTTAGCATCGCGCGCCATCGCGCGCCTTCGAAAACTCGCCGCCGGAAACGGCCTCGACCCCTCGTCCCTGACCGCCTTCGAAACGCAAGAGCAAATCCTGACGCTTGAAGGAAGGATAGAAGTCTCTCCTTTGTGCCAGACGCAAAGCGTGTCCCATGTCGGCGGCCCCAGGGGCAAAAGCAAAGAAGCTGCCTCCTCTTTTGCCGAGTTGCAACGCCTTGTCGAAAACCATAGATCCGCGTTTAACAAAAGCACGGACTGGATCGACGCCGCAGTCAGAGAATTAAAATCGCACGAAAGCAAAGGCTGGGGACTGCAATCGGCCAAAGTTACGCTGCCCGAAAAATCCGCGGTCTTTTCCGCAACTGAAATGTGCCCAAGCTGTCAGGGGCGGAAAATGCTGACCTGCGAGCAATGCTTCGGCAAAGGCCTTGTCGTATGCACCCAGTGCCAGGGGCACGGACAGGAACCCTGTTATTATTGCAACGGGCGCGGCGAAGACCCCCAGCGCCCCGAACAGCTTTGCCCGATTTGCAACGGAACGCGTTACGCCCCTTGCCGCTTTTGTCAAACACAGGGACAGCTGCCGTGTCCGACATGCAAAGGCAATCGCGGCACGCCCTGCACAACGTGCAAAGGCACGGGCGCAATGACGCAGGAAGTCGAAGTCGTCTGCGGCGCAGAAACGCACTTTATCCTTATTAACGAAGGCCTGCCCAGCGGCCTGAGGCGCGGGCTGGATCGCATCGGCATCGAAAACTTAGGCAAAGGCCATGCCGATATTACGGTTGAAGACGTCCCCAAAAAGAAAGAGGAAGAAGAGCCCCCTCCCGAGCAAGGCGCCAAAATTCCCGTTCTGACATACAAAGCCGTTTTGCCCTATGCCGAAATCAAAATTGATCTGGGCGGCAAAAAAGCCCTTATCTCCGCTGTCGGCAAGCGTTGCGCTATTTCCGGCGTGCCTAATTTTCTCGACAATTCGCTGAAATCGTGGCGCGACAAATTGCACATGGCCGCTTTCGGAGAAGCTCCTTTGGAAGAAGCCCTTCAGGCGCGCGCTTTCAAGGAAATTCTGTCTCTCATCGTCTCAGGAAAATCCAGCGAAAGAGACGTCCGGAGGATCTATCCATTCGGCCTGTCGTCCGAGTTCATCGGAACGGCCATAACCGACCTGCGCGCGGCCTTAAAGAAAGTAACGCTTAAAACGCGCGCTTTCATGGCCTGTTTTTGCGGCGCGCTTTGCGCCGCGTTTTTCTATGCCTTCTTTGTGACGGGCTATAGCGGAAGGCTGATGGTCTGGGGACATTTCGGCAGCGATCTTGTGCTCGATCTGATTGCGCTCATGGCCGCCTTAGGCATCAGTTGGGTCGTTTTGAACTTTTCGACGCGCTTTGTCCTTCAGTGCCGTTTTCCCGGCATGCCCCATGCGCTGCACCAGAATATCGGCAAAACAGGCGGCACCATGTTTGCCGGAATTATAGGCACATATATCCTTTTCCTGATAATGGCGCCGGTTAAGCCGCTGTGGCTCGCGCAGCTTCTGCAATAAAATTCTCTTGGTGAACAAGGGATTACGTTCTATACCCCGTCCGAGTTAGGATTTTGCGAGGAGTAATTATGGGTTTTAACTGCGGTATCGTCGGCCTTCCAAATGTCGGGAAATCGACTTTGTTCAACGCGCTGACGGCAACGGCAGCGGCGCAGGCCGCCAATTATCCGTTCTGCACGATCGAACCGAACGTCGGAATTGTCGCCGTGCCCGATGAGAGGCTCGACAAGCTCGCCGCGCTTGCCAATTCGGCGAAGATCGTCCCGACCCAATTGGAATTTGTTGATATCGCAGGCCTTGTGCGCGGCGCGTCCAAAGGCGAAGGGCTGGGCAACCAGTTTTTGGCCAACATCCGCGAAGTGGACGCCATCGTCCATGTCGTGCGCTGCTTTGAAGGCGGAGACGTCACGCACGTCGAAGGCTCGGTTGATCCCATCCGCGACGTCGAAACGGTAGAAACCGAACTGATGCTCGCCGACCTCGAAAGCCTTGAAAAGCGCCTGAACAGCACGCAAAAGAAGGCCAAAACGGGCGACAAGGAATCGCAGGAACTTTTCTCCGTCATGGAACCTGTCGTCGCGGCCTTGCGCGAAGGAAAGCCCGCGCGAGTGGTCGGCGACGCTCTGCCGAACGAGAAAAAAGAGATTTTCCGCCAAATGCAGCTTCTAACGTCCAAGCCCGTTTTGTATGTCGCCAATGTGGATGAAAAAGACGCTGCCTCAGGCAACGCGTTGTCCGAAAAACTGGCAGCGCGCGCCAAAGCCGAAGGCGCGGAATGCGTCGTGATAGCCGCCGCCATTGAAGCCGACGTTGCCGTTTTGGAAAGCGCGGAAGAGAAAAAGGAATTTCTGGATGCGCTCGGCCTTACCGAACCGGGGCTGAATAAGATCATCCGCGCCGGGTACAGGCTTTTGCAGCTTCTGACCTTCTTCACGGCTGGGCCGAAAGAATCCAAAGCGTGGACGGTGAAAAAAGGCTCGCACGCGCCGCAAGCGGCGGGAGTCATCCACACGGATTTCGAACGCGGCTTCATCCGCGCCGAAACGATTGCTTACGACGACTACATCGCCTGCAAGGGCGAAGCAGGCGCGCGCGAAGCCGGAAAATTGCGTCAGGAAGGCAAGGATTATGTCGTCCAGGACGGCGACATTTTTCACTTTAAATTCAATGTGTAAGCTTGTTCGCTAAATATTCCGCAAAACATTATTATTGGTTTATTTTTATATAAATTTATACAAACACGACTTTTGCGACAGCAGCCGCCAACAAGCAGGGTTATAAAAATTAAATAAAAACAATGCATTACACTCATTATTGTTGATTTTTGAATCAGAAACAACAGACGCTTAATTTATCAAGTGCTCCATTTGTAATATCCGTTGCTTTCTCTGATCAATCGATTTATTATTGCGCGTAGCAGATTCTGGAGGCGCAAATGAAACATCAAGATTCATATTTAGAACACATCTCAGCTGAAATTGAGGAGCTTGAAAAAAAGCTTTCCGAAGCCACTGCGGCACGTGACCATTATCTTAGATATGCGCCAAATTCTAATTTTAAAAAATCCCCCGATACAAACTTAAAAACAGATCAAGAGACAGCAAACAGAAACAATGTTTATAACAGGAAAAGTCTTCGTTCTGATGGGAGATCACGAGATTTATTTGAATATTTCTATAGGGCGGAACAAGGCGCAACACTTCAAGCTGCAGCAAAAAATGTTGGCTATGATCTAAAGGAAGTAAAACAGTTCTATTACCGCTACAAAAAGGATGATCTTTTGAAACTCAATGGAGATAAAGTTCTAATTACCGACAAGGGGCGGGCTCTAGTTGATGAAAGCCAGCCCTACACGGGAACAAAAAAATGGGAAGATATGTTTTGAGCATAAAAATAAAGGAAAACCCCGCCCAGTTATGGACGGGGTCATCTTGGGGGCGAGTATGGACTAAGGACTCATTAGAACGGGTGCCTACCCGGGTTCGATACCCGGCGCCTCCACCTTATCTCAATTCCTACCCTTGGCCGGGTAGGTTCTTGTGTTTCACGACACGCTCAGAAGCCGAGTTAGTGGCTTCAATATGGGTAGGTGGTACATGACAACATAAACTAACGGTCAGGTTCCAGTGAGGTACTAGCCATATCTCACTGAACCGCCGTATCTTTATGAGACTATCAAACCATTGATAATTCGTCAATATTTATCGTTTATTGATTTAATCGTTACTGTATTTTACTTATTGTACTTCTTTATGCTAGCAACGCTAGCCCGTAGGCCATAAGCCCCTTTGCGTCAGGCCGTGGCGAAAATCGTGATTTTTTTGATTTTCGAGCGGAGCGTACTTTTGAGGTACGTGAGCATCGAAAATCAAAAAAAGCGCAATTTGCAGCCCGGCCTCACGCGAAGCCAAACTCATTTAGGAACTGAACCATGTCAGGACATTCCCACGCCAAGAACGTCATGCATCAGAAAAGCAAATCTGAAGCCAAGCGTTCAAAAATTTTCAACAAGCTCGCCCGCGAAATTATCGTTTCCGCCAAACAGGGCTTGCCTGACCCCGCGCACAACCCGCGTCTTCGCGCCGCTATCAAGGAAGCGCGCAAGAACAGCATGCCGGGAGACCGCATCACCCGCGCCATAAAATCCGCGCAGCCGGGCGGCGACGACAGTGCCGTTTACGAAGAAATCCGGTACGAAGGCTATGGCCCCGGCGGCATTGCCATCATCGTCGAAGCCTTGACCGACAACCGCAACCGCACGGCGGCTGAAGTCCGCACGCTTTTCTCGAAAAACGGCGGAACGATCGGCGAAAGCGGTTCCGTCGCTTTCATGTTCACCCGCGTGGGCGAAGTCGTGTTTCCGGCCAAAGTCTCATCGGCTGACGCCATGCTCGAAGCGGTTATCGAGGCGGGCGGCGACAACGTCGAAAGCGACGACATCGCGCACACGGTCACATGTTCGGTCGAGGATTTCGGTGCCGTGCGCAGCGCGCTGGAAGCCAAATTCGGCGAGCCCGAAAGCGCCAAGCTGACATGGTATCCCAAATCCGAAACGCTTCTTGAAGGCGCCAAAGCTGAAGAGTTATTGAAGTTTGTCGAACTTCTGGAAGACAACGACGACGTCCAGAACGTCTACGGCAACTACGACATCTCGGACGAAGATCTGGATAAATTCGCCGCCGCGTAACGATAAAAAAAGCGGCGCGGGAATATCCGCGCCGCTTTATCAGAAACCACCGGTCTATCGAACCCTGATTAGTGGTATTTGTGCCCGGGGATAACCTGCTCAACCTTTTCATCGCGCAGTCTGTTCACGGTTCCCGCACGCGCGCTTATGGCGTCAGGCTTCATTCCGATAATAATCTTTTTCAATGCATCGGCGACATCTTCGGTATCCGGCACAAACCCTTGAAGCGCCCAGGCAGGACGAGCTCCCGCAGGAAAAGCCGCCGAAGCGCGTATCGTTTTCTTGTTTATTTCCATATATTGGGCTTCAACGCCCACGCTGAGCAAAAGTTTTTGGAATCCATCGATTTTCCCCTTAAGCGCAACAAATTCTGGTGTGAGAGCTACTTCTTCGGCAAATCCGTTGCGTTGCGGATAAAGAACGAACTCAACCTGCCCGGATCTGGGGTTGTAGTTCTTGTTCACGGCAAAAGGCCAAGAGTTCCGATATTTTGTTTCTTCAAGAAAAACGTCCGTGAGCTCAGTGAATAAATCCGAAATATCAGGCATTGCTATTCTCCCTAAAATAATAAATGGTTAAATAAATGCGTCCGACAGGCCAGCCGTTATACATCGGTTTGCCGAATAAAAAATGATTAATATGTTACCTTTTTTTGGTTCGCCTTCGGGTATTTACTCTTTCGAAATCGGCTCGACCGATCTGACGTTCGTGACTTCCGGACCCCAAGATTCCTTGAGCAATTCAAGATTTTTACGCAAAGCCCTGATGCGCGTTTCGGAATGCCCCAACGACATTGCCGCTATAGCCTGAGGAACTGCATAAATAATCAATTGCCCTATGGCAGACGCCCCCAAAATGACAAGCCAGCTGTTGGTGTCGCTCAATATCCGAAAAGCGTTGGATAAAGTCTGCCCCTTGGCCCACAAATCAATCAGGAACGGCGTAATGCCGGCTATATTCATGGCAAAGACGGAAATCGCGCCCGATTTTTCAGGATCTTTGTCCGTCCCATAAGACACATATGTTGGCACAAGCCCGGCCGCAAGCAGCAAGATCGTCGGCAGCATGAACGGCATCGCGAGGCAAACAAGGATCATGCCGAGAATAAGCTTGAACTTTCCGCCTTTTTTGCGGGGCTGGGCAACGGGCTGTTTTTTAGGTTCTTCCTTGGCCATTCGTTATTCTTTTCATGCCGTGATCGGCGGGATAGACGAAAGAGGCTTCGCCGCAGCGTCGGAAGCCGCAGGAACGGACCCGTGCTTGCCCGAAGATGTCGCAACGGCGGGAGCTTTTTCTTC
>JBAZLX010000072.1:0-9274 GCA_041650075.1 Bdellovibrionales bacterium
ATCAATATGATGTTCATTTTACCTCCCGCGCAGTTTGGATTTCTTGATAAGCCCCTCGTACTGATGGGCAATCAGATGGGATTGAATGCGCGAGATCGTGTCAATCGTCACGCTCACGACAATCAGGATTGACGTGCCTCCCAAATAAAACGGTATAGCGCCGCGTCCCATCAGAAACTCAGGCAACAGGCAGATGCCGACCAGATAGGCCGAGCCCAAAACCGTCAAGCGCGTCAGCACAAAGTCGAAATAATCCGCCGTGTTCTTGCCGGGGCGAATGCCCGGAACGAACCCGCCGTATTTCTTTAGATTATCCGCCGTATCAACGGGGTTAAAGACAACCGCCGTATAGAAGAACGCAAAGAACACGATCAGGGCGGCGTATAGAACCATAAACAAAGGTTTCCCATGTCCCAGCTGCACCACGAGGTCGGCGAGAAAGCCTCCCTTTTCCTGAACGCTTGAAAAACTGGCTAGCGTCAGGGGGAACAAAAGAAGCGAGCTCGCGAAAATCGGCGGAATAACGCCCGACGTGTTGATTTTGAGCGGCAGATGCGAGGCTTCGCCTCCGAACATCTTGTTGCCGACCTGACGCTTTGGATATTGAACCAAGATGCGGCGCTGGGCACGTTCGCACCCGACGCATACGGCCAAGACGGCAAAGATGACGGCAATAATCACCAAAATGTACCACGTCGAAAGAGCGCCTGTGCGTCCCAATTCCAACGTCTGCCCCATTGCGGCGGGAAGGCCGGCGACGATACCCGCATAGATGATCAGCGAAACGCCGTTGCCGATGCCACGCGCCGTGATTTGTTCGCCGAGCCACATCAGGAACATCGTGCCGCCCGTGAGCGTGATCATCGTGCTGATGCGGAAAAACGCGCCCGAAAGAATGACGGCGGAGCCTTGCGATCCCATCATGTTTTCCAACCCTACCGCCAAGGCATAGGATTGGACGGCGGCAAAAAGAACCGTCAGATAACGCGAGTACTGGTTGAGCTTAAGATGACCGGCCTGCCCCTCTTTCTTCAACGCTTCGAAGTAAGGCAAAATCGCCGACAGCAGCTGCACGATAATTGACGCCGTGATGTAGGGCATGACTCCAAGCGCAAAGAGCGTCATACGCTGCAAAGCACCGCCCGAAAACATATTGAACATATCCATGATGCCGCCGCTGTGCTTGCGGAATATTTCGCCGAGCATGGCGGGATCAATGCCGGGAACGGGGATATAGGTGCCAATACGATAGATGATGAGAGCAAGAATTGTGAACCAAAGACGGCTCTTGAGTTCCGTGGCCTTCGAAAAGACCGAAAAATTCATGTTGGCGGCAAGGGATTCAGCGGCTGAGGACATGAGTAAAATACGTGGTTTGGGTTTAACTAAAGAGGCATTTTATATAAGGGGTAAAGACGGATATGACAAGCGGTTGATATTTGGTCATCTTTGCCAAAATATGCCTTAAATCATATAATGAACGAGTCTGTTTGTTCCTTTTAGGCCTTTTGCAACAAAGCCTTCGGGATATTTTCCTCTCCGCAACTCATCATCAGGGAGCACACCCATGAAATATGAAACATTGCGTTTAATCCGCAATCTATTGCTAAGGTGTTTCGTGATCGGCTTTCTTTTTGCCGTCTTTCTATGCTTGGTCACCTACTTTTGCTGGACACCGTGCGTCGGCCTGATCGGGGGGATTTTCCATATCAATGAAGCTGCCTTATCTCCGCTGGTAATTAAGTTTTTCTTGAATATCCGGTTTTTCCTGATCTTTCTTGTGCTGGTTCCCGCATTGGCCATCCACTGGACGCTTAAAAGAGAAAAACTTTCCAGGTAACGAGACTGCTTGTTAGAGGCCACAGGTCTTTAGTGCTTTCCTTTGGCCATTTTCGAGCGCTTGAGCGTCAAAATCGCGAATTATGTCTTGAAAGGCGCGGTACCAGTTTATTTTTGCGTTCAGACGCAGAAAAACCGAGCCGAGACCGACTGTCGCCCTGTCCACCATAACAAATTCGCGCGGTATGGATACGCCGCCGATCTTGCGCAATTCGGCATGCATCTTTCGGGCAATCTCGCGGCCATAGAGACCCGTGTTCGTTTCATCAATCGCGCGCGTTTTATCTTCAAGCAGCGGCGCATGGACAAACTTCGCCCACATATTGAGGATTTCTATCAAACGCTTGGTCGGTTTTTCAAAACCCCATATTTTGTAGGCTTCAACCGCTTCTTCTTCTCGACCGTTCCGTAACGCTTCGTAAAGCATGAGCACGCCTTTGACCAGTTCGGGCCTGAAAATGCGGATGCATCCGAAATCGAGCAAATTGACGCTATTGTCTTTGCGCACCGTATAATTGCCCATGTGCGGATCGCCATGAATAACGCCATAGCTGTAAAACGGTTTGTACCAAGCGCGTATCATGTTGAGGGCAACGTCGTTGCGGTCTTCAAGGGAACCGTGGTCGGCAATTTCAGCAAGCCTTATACCTTCAAGCCATGTCATCGTCAGCAAGCGATCTGTCGAGAGAGAGTCTATCGTTTCCGGAATATGCACGCCTTTCGTATTCGCATGCATCAGGCCGTATAGGCATATGTGTTTGGCTTCGCGGATATAGTCCAGCTCTTCGCGAAGGCGTTCGGCAATCTCTTCCTGAGCTTCGACCGTCGAAACGGCGCGATCAATGAATTCAAACGCCGACAGAAGTATTTTAAGCTGGCGCAGATCGGCATCAACCGCCGACGCCATGTCCGGATATTGCAGCTTGCACGCCAGAAGACGCCCGTCTTGCGCAACAGCCTTATGTATCTGTCCAAGCGACGCGGCGGCGCAGGCTTCGCGTTCGAAAGACTTAAATTTTTTTTCCCAGTCTACGCCTAATTCTGCCGACATGCGCCGCCTTACGAAAGGCCAGCCCATCGATGGCGCGTTTTGCTGAAGCTGCGCCAGCTCAAGCGCATATTCTTTGGGAATAACATCGGGGATAGAGGATAAAAGTTGAGCCACCTTCATCAGCGGCCCCTTTAGTCCCCCCAAGACGATACGAAGATGCTCCGCCTGTTTTTGCCGGTCGGAAATGCCGAATAATTTACGTCCCGCCGCATGCGCGCCGACTTTCGCCATTGACGTCGAAACCTTAGCGTATCGCACCGCGCGTTTGGGCAGAGAGGATTTGTTTTTAGGCATCCCCTAGATCATCGCCATGCCGCCATTGATGTGCAGCGTTTGACCAGTAATGTAGTGCGCTTCTTCGGATGCCAGAAAAGCAACGCCGTTGGCGACATCCTGCGGCGCGCCGATTTTCCCCATCGGAATGGCCGATAGAATCTTCGCTCTTTGTTCTTCGTTCAACGCATCCGTCATCGCCGAGGCTATAAATCCAGGCGCAATGCAATTGACCGTTATATTGCGCGAGGCGATTTCAAGCGCGATGGATTTGCTCATCGCAATCAAACCCGCTTTGGATGCCGAGTAGTTCGCCTGCCCCGGATTACCGGTGACGCCGACGATGGAGGCAATGCTGATAATGCGCCCCCAGCGGCGCGACATCATGCCCTTGAGCGCGGCGCGCGACAGGCGGAACGCCGCGGACAGATTGACTGCCAGCACCAAATCCCATTCTTCGTCTTTCATACGCATGGCAAGGCCGTCGCGAGCCAGTCCCGCGTTGTTGACCAGAATGTCCACCCCGCCCCCCAATTGCGCTTCGGCTTCTTTCAGCAACGTCGCCGGCACGGAAGCATCGGACAAATTCCCGGCGGCGATATAGGCTCCTTCGCCAAGTTCGGCCTTAAGAGACGTCAGCATTTCAGGCTTCATGTCGGCCAAAACGACTTTTGCCCCCTGAGCGTGAAGGGTTTTGGCTATCGCCTTTCCTAATCCTCCGGACGCTCCGGTCACGAGAGCATTTTTGCCTGAGAGAGAGAACATGGGGAGCCTCCGTACTGGTTTTGAAGAAATTCGGCGAATAGCCTTCGTCTATTTGAATGAAAAGGTCAACCTTATACCAGTAAACGCACTAGCGGCTTATCCTGTCCCGCGTACGCCTCGCTTGTCGCGACCACTCGTGACCCATGCTCCGTCATTTTATTCGTCGGTTGGTATTACACGCCCGGAGGATACGTTTTTCTAATGTAATTTCATGGCATTAACCAATTTATGCCTTTAATTACCCCTTTGAATAAACAAAAAAATTTTGTTGCCCGCAAGTAACGTGCTGCTTGCTTTTTGACCATATATGGGCGTAATCGTTCGAATTCCTGCATTTGTAATGCTATACAAGGGAGTCGTTTCCTCGACCAAAATACTGGGCCGAGGAATTGTTTAATGGGGGACTTTCGTTGACAAAACCGCCAAAAGCCAAGCCGGTAGCTGCAAAACCGGGACGGGAGACCATCGTCGGAGAGTGCGAAGTTGAGGCTGCGGACGTTAAAGTCGCTCCGGGAAAGCCTTCGACGCCTCTTCTGGATACCGTTAACACACCTGAAGACCTTCGTAAGCTTCAGCCCGATGTCCTGCAACAGCTCGCCAACGAACTGCGCGCCGAAACCATTGATGCGGTTTCCGTTACGGGCGGCCATTTGGGCGCAGGCCTCGGCGTCGTCGAATTAACGGTTGCCCTGCATTACGTTTTCAACACGCCGGAAGACATCGTTATCTGGGATGTCAGCCATCAGGCTTATCCTCATAAAATTCTAACGGGACGCCGCAACCGCATCCGCACATTGCGCCAAGGCGGAGGCCTTTCCGGTTTTACCAAACGCGCCGAAAGCGCCTATGATGCGTTCGGCGCAGGACACAGCTCGACATCCATATCGGCGGCTTTTGGTTTCGCCGTCGGGCGCGATTTCAAGAAAAAGAAAAACCACGTCATCGCCGTTATCGGCGACGGCGCAATCAGCGCAGGCATGGCTTACGAGGCCTTGAATAACGCCGGGGCTTCGAATTCGCGCATGATCGTTATTTTAAACGATAACGATATGTCCATTTCCCGTCCCACCGGCGCGATGAGCGCTTATCTGTCGCGCATTGTGTCATCGAAGGAATATAGGGGCTTACGTTCCGTCGCCAAGGAATTTGCCAAACTGTTCCCCCGCCGCCTTACCGAGGCGGCTCGTAAAGCCGAGCATTATGCGCGCGGCATGGTTACGGGCGGCACTTTATTTGAAGAATTCGGGTTCTATTATGTCGGCCCCATTGACGGGCATAATCTTGAACACCTTGTCCCCGTTCTTGAAAACGTGCGCGACGATCCCGAAGGAGGCCCCGTTCTGATTCATATCGTGACGGAAAAAGGCCACGGCTATGAACCCGCCGAAAACGCCGCCGACAAGCTTCATGCCGTTCAGCCGCGTTTCAACGTCATCAAGCCCGAGGAAGATAAGGCGCAGGAAAAACCGAAATCTCCGCCGACATACACCAAGGTTTTCGGAGAATCGGTCGTTGCAGAAGCCGAGCGCGATGACAAGATTTTGGCCGTAACTGCCGCTATGTGCGCAGGCACGGGGCTTGATCTTTTCGCGAAAAGATTTCCCGACCGCTTTTTCGATGTCGGAATCGCCGAACAACACGCCGTGACCTTCTCCGCCGGTTTGGCTTGCGAAGGATATAAGCCTTTCTGCGCCATATATTCGACCTTTATGCAACGTTCCTACGACCAGCTTGAACATGACGTCGTTTTGCAGAAGCTTCCCGTGCGCTTTATTCTCGACCGTGCGGGGCTTGTCGGCGGCGACGGCGTAACGCACGCCGGGACGTTCGACCTTGCGTACCTTATGTGCCTGCCGGATATTGTCATTATGGCTCCGTCCGACGAGGCCGAATTGACGCACATGGTCGCCACGGCAGCCGCTATTGACGATTTGCCTTCGGTTATACGCTTTCCGCGCGGCGCGGGAACCGGCGCTCAACTTCCAAGCAGGGGCCAGACTCTGGTCATCGGCAAGGGACGCATCGTCAAGGAAGGCAACAAGGTCGCGATACTTAATCTCGGCGCGCGCCTGTCCGAGTGCCTTAAGGCGGCGGACGCTCTCGATGCTCGCGGCATCAGCACGACGATTGCCGACATGCGTTTTGCCAAACCGATGGATTACACTATGATTTCTCGCCTCGCCGAGGATCATGAAGTTGTCCTGACGATCGAGGAAGGTTCAGCCGGCGGTTTCGGCGATCACGTTCTGCATTATCTGGCCAACGCCGGAGCGCTCGATCACGGGCTGAAAATCCGTTCGATGACCATACCCGACGTCTTTATAGAGCATGATACCCCCTTCAAGCAGTACGAGCGCGCAGGATTGAATGCTTCGCATATTGTGGCCAAGGCGTTAGAAGCTTTGGGCGCAGATGAAAAGCAGATTGCCGCCGCGATTGCATAACACTTCTATTCTAATAGGACATAACATGACTCTCATCCGGCACTTCTTGGTTGTGGTTATGGTTTTGGGGGCGTTGATCCCCTCTTCCGCGCGCGCCGATTTTTCAGCGCAGGCCGTTATTCGCGGCTTTTATGCTGAACTGTCCGAAACCATGAAACAAGGCCCTCAATTGGGCTTTGGCGGGCGGTATATCAAGCTGTCGCCTGTCGTTCAGGCATCGTTCAACATGCCGTTGATGACGCGCATGGCCGTCGGCGCGGGCTGGAGCAAGGCCTCCCCGAAAGAACAGAGCGATCTTATCGCCGCATTTTCGGGTTTTAGCATATCAACCTACGCCAACCGGTTCGCCTCCTATGACGGCGAAGAATTTATCGTGATCGGTGAAAAACCATCGGGCAAGGGCATTATCGTCGAGACCCTTCTCAAGCCCAAAACGGGCGAAGCCGTCACGCTTAACTACCTTATGCGTCCGGATGAAAAGGGTCGCTATCGCATCGTTGACGTTTTTATGGACGGTACGATCAGCGAATTGGCGACGCGCCGGAGCGAATTTTCGTCCATCGTGCGGCGCGAAGGCGTTGCGGCGCTGATTAAGGCGCTTGAACAAAAAGCGAAAAATCTGGGGGCGTCGTGAGAAAAATTCGGGATTGGGGAACGTTGATGATTTCCCACGTCTTGAATCCTATGTTCCGCCAGCTTGTTTTAATTATCTCTATCGTTCTTCTGGCCAACTTTGCCGTATGGGCTTTGGTCAACCAGAGCGTTTCGGAACGCGCTTGGGGCGGCGTCATCAACGGCATGTCCTATAGCGGATATCAGGCAGGCGACGCCGACAATCGCCTTACGGACGAAGAAATTGACCGCGACATGGCGACTCTTAAAGGACAGACGTCCGCCATTCGCGTATACGGCGTCAGCGATGGGCTCGATCGTATCGTGCCCGCAGCAAAACGCTACGGCATTGACGTCAATCTGGGCGCATGGCTATCGCCGGACGATACAAAAAACAAAGAAGAAGTCGCACGCGCCATCAGCACCGCTCGCGATAACCCCAATGTCAGAAGACTGATCGTCGGCAACGAAGCCTTGCTGCGCGAGGACGTTACCATAGACAAGCTCGTCGAGTTCATCAATTCGGCTAAGAGACAAATTGATATTCCTGTTTCCACGGCAGAGCCGTGGCACATATGGCTCAAGTATCCCCAGTTGGCAGACAGCGTTGATTTTATCACCGTCCACATTTTGCCTTATTGGGAAGGCGTTCCCGAAGACGGCGCTATAGGTTACCTGATGTATCGCTACCGCCAGCTTGCGACGGCCTTTCCCAACAAGCACATATTTATTGGCGAAGTCGGGTGGCCAAGCGAAGGACAGTGGGTCAAGGGATCGGAGCCGTCCTTGATCAACGAAGCAAAATTTATCCGCGATTTTTTAAATGTCGCGAGCGCCGAACGGCTGGATTATTCCATCGTCGAGGCCTTCGATGCGCCGTGGAAGCGCAACATCGAAGGAACGGTCGGCGCACATTGGGGGCTGTGGAATCACAATCACGAACCGAAATTTTCCATGAGCGGTTCTATCGCCGAATCTTCTCGCTGGTTGCAGGGATACGTCATCGCTTCCTTGTTTGCCATATTCCCGATCCAGGCGTTTATGCGGCGCAAGCATGTCTTGAATTTCAAGGGACAGCTTTTTTATGCCGCACTAATTCAGGCCGTCGCCTCCATTTTCGTGTGGGCGATCATGGCTGCCATTGCGGAACGCATACTGAACAGCAATCTTGTTGCATGGGTGGCTCTATTAGGCGCACAGGCTGTGTTGCTGGCGCTGCTTCTGGTTGATGGCTACGAATTGGCGGAAGTGTTGTGGGCGCGCGAACACCGCCGCTCCTTCGTGCCTTATAAGGACTGGGTTCCGCCGCCTGACGCGCCGAAAGTATCCATCCATGTGCCTTGCTATAACGAACCGCCGCAAATGGTGATGCATACGCTCGACGCTCTCGCGCAGCTCGATTACCCGAATTTCGAGGTTATCGTCGTTGACAACAATACTAAAGACGACGCCGTCTGGAAGCCTCTTGAGGAATATTGCAAAAAGCTCGGTTCACGCTTTCGTTTTTTCCATCTTCCGACATGGCCAGGATATAAGGCTGGCGCTTTGAATTTTGCCCTGACTCAAACGGCGGCGGATGTGGAAATTGTCGGCGTCATTGACAGCGATTACGCCGTGAATCCCGATTGGCTGAGAGCGACAGTCCCTTACTTTGTAAAACCCGAAATCGCCTTCGTTCAAGCGCCGCAGGACTATCGCGATGAAAACGAAAACGCGTTTAAACGCATGTGTTATTGGGAATACGCCGGATTTTTTCATATCGGCATGGTTCAACGAAACGAACGTAACGCGATCATCCAGCACGGCACGATGACCCTTATCCGCAAAACGGCTCTGCAAAATGCCGGTAATTGGTCGGAATGGTGCATTTGCGAGGATGCGGAACTCGGGCTTCGCTTGTTCGAAAACGGCTATGAAGCCGTCTATATGAATCATTCGCTTGGCAAAGGGCTAATGCCCGATAATTTCAGCGCCTACAAAACTCAACGTTTCCGCTGGGCCTATGGCGCCGTTCAGATTCTAAAAAGACACTGGCATTCGCTTTCCGAAGGCAGCCGGTTGACGCAGGGACAAAGGTATCACTTTATTTCAGGCTGGCTTCCGTGGTTTGCGGATGCTGCGCATATCGTTTTCGCTCTTGCTTCTCTTGTATGGTCGGTATTGCTGATGTTCGGGCGGGTTGAGTTTCCTCCGACGGTTTTCCTGGTGCCGACGCTCAGCGTTTTCGTTTTCAAAATTGCTACGGCTCTTGTTCTGTATCAGGCAAGAGTCAAGTGCGGCTGGCGCGACC
>JBAZLX010000073.1:0-9114 GCA_041650075.1 Bdellovibrionales bacterium
AAGCCGCGCTGCAAAAAGCCGAAGACCGCTGGCTTGAACTGGACGAACTGAAGGCCTCTAGCGGCGTAATTTGACTTTTTTTGCGGACTTTCAAATAGGCGGATTTCAAGCCGCCCTCACGTCGCGCAAAGCCTCTTCGGCCTTCAGCCCCTTGTCGCGGATCGAGATCGCGGACTCCAGATCGACGGACACAAGCTGCGACACGCCTTTTTCGCCCATCGTGACGCCGTAAAGCCTGTCCATGCGCGCCATGGTGACGCGTTGGTGCGTGATGATAAGGAAGCGCGACCCCGTTTCTTTCGAAATCCTGTCAACAAGCCCGCAGAAGCGGTCAACGTTGCTTTCGTCCAAAGCGGCCTCGGCTTCGTCCAGCACGCAAATGGGGGACGGATGCGTCTGGAACACGGCGAAAAGCAGCGCCAGCGCGGCCAAGGTACGTTCGCCGCCCGACAGCAGCGTCAAAGCCTGCATTTTCTTGCCGGGAGGGCTCGCGTAAATTTCAAGTCCCGCATTCATCGGGTCTTCGGCGTCCAGAAGTTCCAGATACGCGCGTCCGCCGCTGAACAACCCCTTAAACAGAGACTGGAAATGCTCGTTGACGGAAGCAAACGCGGTTTGCAGACGCTCGCGCGCTTCGGCGTTAAGCTGCGAGATGCCCTGACGCAGCTTGGCGATTGCAGCCGCCAGATCGTCTTTTTCCTTTTGCAAGGTGGCGATTTGATTTTGCAAAGTTTCGGCTTCCGTGTCGGCGCGCAGATTGACGGGGCCCATGTTGTCGCGTTCGTGGACGTAGCGGGTCAGCGTCGCTTCAAGGTCTGCCGCAGGGGGCAGGGGCTTTTCTTCGGACAATCCGGCCAGCGCGGGCAATTCTTCGGGGCCGCAGTTCAGCTTTTCCGTCATGCGCTCGCGCAGAATTTTGAAATGTTCGGCAGAGGCCTGCACGGCGCCCTCGGCGCGCACGCGTTCTTCGCGCACGTCGGTCAGGGCGTTTTCGTCGCGCTTCAGTTGCTGTTCGACGGCGGCCAGTTTTTGCTCGGTCGAGATCAAAAGGTCGGCGGCGGCCTTACGTTTGGTTTCGGCCTCCGAAAGCTCGGTCAAAAGGCCGCTTCGCGAAGCTTCCAATTCGGCGGGGCGCTGGCTCAGTTCCTGCAGGCGTCCTTCGATTTTGACGATGCGCGCGGAAAGCGCCTCGATTTGTTGAGCGGCGCTTTGCAGACGCGCCTGCCATTCCTCGATTTCCGCCGCGACGGCTTCTGCGCGGGACAGGCTCATATCCTTTTCGCGAGTCAGGCGGTCGCACTCGCTCTGGTACAAAGCCATCTGATCGCGGGCTTCCGAAAGCTTGACGCGTTTTCCTTCGATGATATTGCGGGCGGCGTCGCCGTCGGGCAGAGCCCTTTTTTCTTCTTCGATTTCTGCGGCGCGCGTTTCAAGGGCAATCATGTCGGAAAGGACAAGGCGCAGCGCGTCGTCCAAAGCGGCAATGCGCGAGGCGATGGCGGCGATCTCGTTTTCCTGCTGGGCGCAAGCTTGACGTGCATCGTTCAGGGCGGCGAAAGCGGGCTCCAAAGCCTCGCGCGCCACGCGATCCTCGTCCTGCCGCTGTGTCAAAAAGGCCGTAGATTCAGCAAGCGTTTTTTGTGCCTTTTCAGACTCTTCCAGGGCTTTCTCAATAAGTTCCTTCAAGGCCGCGAGGCGGTTGCGTTGTTGAAGGCGCAAAGCCGTGGCGGTCTTGGCCTTGGGGGTCAGGGTAAATCCGTCCCAGCGCCACGCCCATCCGTCGCGGCTGACAAGGATTTGGCCGGGAAGAAGGTTCCGCGCGGCAGCTTCGCCCGCAGCCTCGTCATGAACAAGGCCGATTTGCGACAAGCAGCAGGCAAGAGCAGGGGGCGCCTTCACATACTCCGCGAGCGAGGCGACGCCTGCGGGCAAAATAGGAGGATTGGCCAAAGTCCCGACGTCGCGCCAATACTTGGCGGCTGTTGTGTCGAGCCCGGCTGTTAAAGCTTCGCCGACGGCGACGGCAAGGGCGTTTTCCATCCCCGGCGTTACGGAAATCAGGTCGATGACCTGTTCGCTGCTGTCGTCATGCGTCTGAAGGAGAGAGACAAGAGCATCGCTCTCCGCGCGCAGCTTTGTCACTTCGCCGTCCGCGCTTTGGGCAAGATCGCGAGCCTTGATCTGCAGCGCTTCGGCTTCGCGATAGTATTGCTCGGCAGCCTGCGCTTCCTGCTGGCGCTTGGCCAGTTCTTCTTCCGCCGTCTTGACGGAGGAAAAAGCCTGCTCCAAAGCCGGATGCGCGGCGGCTTCCGCAGCGGCTTCCGCGCGCTGCGCATTAAGCTGTTCGCGGCGTCCGGCCATTTGTTCGCGGCGCGCGGCCAAAGAAAGAGCTTCCTTTTCAAGCGCGATTTTGTGGGCTTCGGCGGTGGCGGCTTCCTGCATAAGGTTGTTCAGCATCGCGTCGAGCGTTTTGACTTCGTGCGATACGGTTGCCAGACTTTCGGACGTTTTGGGAAGCTCTTCGTCTATCGAAGCTAGCGTCTTTTGAAGTTGTTCCAGCTCTTCCCGAAGCTTGGCGATGGCGGCTTCGCCGTCCTTGCTGCGGTCTTGTTCGCGAAGGCTGTCGCCCTTGGCCTGATCGAGGCTTTGTTGCTGCTCCTGCATTTCGATGCCGACGCGCTTGACTTCGGCGTCAATCTGCTCGCGCGCAAGGGTCAATTTCTGGACGATGGCGGCGGCGACCGCTTCGGCCTGCCGCATGGCAGGCAGCTCGGCAGCAATATCGGCGCGCGCGGCATTGTCTTGCGTAACGATGGCCAGCAATTCGGTGACGCGGGCTTCGGCGGCCTGCAAAGCGGATTTGGAGGCGGCGTCGTTTTGTTCGGCTTCGGCCCAGCGCAGATGAAGCAATCCGGCTTCGGTGCGGCGAATATGATCGGCAAGATTCCGGTAACGCGACGCCTGGCGCACTTGGGTCTTAAGGCCGCGCAACTGCACGTCGTAGGCTTGCAAAACGTCGTCAACGCGCGTCAGGTTTTGCTCGGTGGCGGCAAGTTTCAGTTCCGCTTCGTGGCGGCGCGCCTGAAGGCCGGACGTTCCGGCGGCTTCTTCCAAAATCTGGCGGCGGTCTTGCGGCTTGGCGCGGATCAGGGCGTCAATCTGCCCTTGGCCGACGATGTTGGTCGAATGCGATCCCGTGGATTGGTCGGCGAACAGCAACTGCACGTCGCGGCGGCGCACGGACTTTCCGTTGATCTTGTAATCCGAACCGCTCTCGCGCTCGATCTGGCGCGTGACATGAAGCGTTTCCTCGTTGTTGAATTCGGCCGTAGCGCTGTGGTTGGCGTTGTCGAGCTCAAGCGTGACTTCGGCCACGTTGCGCGAAGGGCGCATGGCGGTGCCGCCGAAAATAACGTCGTCCATTTCGCCGCCGCGCAGGTTTTTCGGAGAATTTTCTCCCATGACCCAGCGCAAGGCCTCGACGAGGTTCGACTTGCCGCAGCCGTTGGGGCCGACAATGCCCGTCATCCCCGGGCCGATATGAAGATCGGTAGGTTCGACAAAAGACTTAAAGCCATGAAGACGTAAACGCGTAAAATTCACAAAAGACCTCTATGTAAGCTGAAATGTTACTTTTTCTTCTTCTTGGGCGCGAGCAAGCGGTCGAACGTTGTGGCAAAAGCTTCCACGCTTACGGCTCCGTTAATAACTTCCGCACCGTTATTAATGACAAAAGTCGGCGTTGCCTCGATCTTATATTTTGCCGCCGCCTTGGTGCGGTCCGAAATAATAGCGTCCTGCAATTTAGTATTTTCCGCGCAAGCCTTGGCTTTTTCGGCAGGAAGGCCGCCCAGCGCGGCGTACTGGAACAACACGGCCTCGGAATCGTATCCGCCGAAGGTTTCATCTTTCAGGGCGCTGAAAAGCGTTTTGGAAAAAGGAATGTAAACGTCTTCCGGCATGCACTGGGCGACAGCGGCGGCCTTCAGGCTGACGGCGTCGAGGGGAAAATCGTGTAAAACGAAATAAACCTTGCCCGTGTTGATATAGCGTTTTTCGATTTCCGGTAAAATCGTAAGGACGAAATCGGCGCAATGAGAGCACGTCATCGAGGAATACTCGTCAACTCTGATAGGCGCCGATGTTTTTCCAAGAATGTGGGGGGAATAAGAACCCTCCGCAGCCTCCGCCGAAGGCGAAAACGCGAACGCAAAAACAAGCAGCAAAAACGCCCTGAAAACAAGAGACATTACGTCCTCCGGCAGTCGAATCACATATCCGGCGATTATAGGGGAACAAGAATATGCAACTCAAGATTAACCGCTTCGATTTTGCAGAAACTTGCATTTCGACGTTGATTTATAGCTGTAATAGGTTTGCCGCATCGTTTTCATGAACGAAAAAAGGCTCCGGAAAGTTTTATTTGCCCGCAGCAGAGGATGTCTTGTCTGAAATATTCCGGAATCCGGGCCGGATTGCTTGTTTCCTGCAACCTTATCAAGGCGTTGCGCGTCGTTCTTCATCAGGCGCTGAAAAAAGTGCATCCGGATGGCTTTAACCATGCAGCAAGGTTTTTGTGGCAAAAGTCAAAAACTCTACCTAAGGGTACTATTGGTCCCGAGGCTTGTGGCCTTTTGCGCCCAAGCGAGGGATTTTGAAGAAAGCCCCACCCATACGAGGAGAAGTAACGTGAGTCAGCTGGCCAACCTAAGAGTGCTCATTGCCGACGACCATTTCCTGATAAGGCAGTTTGTCCGTAATACGCTGAAAGAATCGAAGATCGAAAACGTGCAGACGGCGGCGGACGGGAATGAGACGATAGATCTTGTGCAGAAATCGAAGCTTGCAGGGCAGCCCTTCGACATCGTTTTTCTGGACTGGAACATGCCGACAATATCGGGGCTTGAGGTTTTAAGCTATTTCCGGGCAAAGCCCGAATATTCGGACACCGCGTTCGTGATGCTGACGGCGGAATCCGAACAGCAGAATATTATGAAAGCGATTAAGGCCGGAGCGACGTCTTATATCGTCAAGCCGGTGTCACCTTCCGATTTAGGCAAAAAGCTTTTTGAAATTAACGAATGGCTGAAGCGCAAGCGCCAGGTTTCAAGCGGAATGTTTAATTAAGTGGAGGTTTTTTTATGACCGGCATGCAGCAGAAGCAGATATTGCTCGACGACGTATTGGCCAAAGACATCATGACGGCTGTCACGCGCTCGATGCGCGAAACGTTCAGCGTTACCGTAACGGCGGATCCTCCCGAATACGGCGAAGGCATCGTGGCGTTGGCGGGGGACATCTCCGGCATTATCGGCCTTGTTCAGGCGCAGCTCGACGGCACATTGATATTGTGCATGCCGTTCGAAGCGGTGAAAGACCTTTTGCCGATCGTCTTGGGTAAAACCACGCCCATTACGCATGAAATGGCGGTTGATGCCGTGGGCGAGCTGACGAACATGATCTTCGGCCAGATTAAAAACGAATTGAATCAACGAGACCACCAGATCAAACTGGGAATTCCCTGCGTCGTGACCGGCAAAGGGCACTTTGTGTGTCAGTTTCACCGCGGCAAATACATGATCGTTCCCTTCCACCTCGATGGAAAGCTGTTTCAGGTTTATGTTGCTCTGCATAATTCTCCGAGGCTGGATTAAGGAAGATCGGGTTTTTTTCGGGAATAAAGATTTCCATGTTTAATGTGCCAAACACATCCAAGATTCTTGCCGAGGACAGCGCGCCGCTTGGGATGTTGACGGATGACCGTAAAGTCCTGACGGAAGCGACCCGCAGGCTCGACATGCTGCAAACGTCGCTGGTGGGCTTGGCGGCGATCGTCCTGATATTGCTGGTTGCCGTTGCGCTGCCCGTTTTCGGCTATAAGCCCGTCGTATATAAAACGAGCTTTTTTATCATCCTCATCACGACGTTGAGCGGCATCGGCTACCTCTGCTACCTCAACTATGCCGTCTATAAAGTCGTCAGCGAACACGACCGCCTCAACGAAGTCCTCGTCAACAGCTTGGGGCAGGGGTTTTTATCGTTCGGGCCCGACGGCATATGCGACAAGGTCTATTCGCAAGCGTGCCGCGATCTTTTGGGGACGGAGCCCGGCGGCAAGAACATCATGGATGTCTTGCGCGTTGCCGAAGAAGCGCGCGAGGATTTCAAAGGCTGGCTCGACATATTGTTTATGCCGGATCACGCTTTAAGCTTTTCCGACGTCATCAATTTTCTGCCGCAATTGTTTCCGCATCCGAAAAAGCGGCGGATAACCCTCGTCTATAAACCGATCACGACGAAGAAGCACGGCCTTGTGCGCGTGGTCTTGATCGCAACGGACGAAACGGAAGAATACGACGCGCAGGAACTTGCCAAGAAGCGTCAGGAATATGCCGATATGATTTGCCGCATTTTCCGCGAGCGCAACCAGTTCCTGACGACGATTACGCATGTGCGCACGTTCCTCGAGCAAGCGTCCGCGCCGGTACCGCGAGCCGAAGCGACGCCTTTGTTGCGGCTTCTTCATACGCTCAAGGCGGCCGTGAAGCACTTCCACCTCAAGAATCTTGCCGAAACGGTTCACAGTCTTGAAACCGAGCTGCGCAGCGACGAAATCACTTCCGATAAGGAATTTCAGGATATTCTGGAGGCCGGGCGCATCTGCATCGACCGGGAACTCTCCATCGTTCTCGACAATATCAAAGACCTTATCGGGCAGGATTACGAACGTCGCGGCAACACGCGCGAAATCGAAGAAACGGCGCTCTACAATTTTGCGCTCGTCATGAACGTGGCGGGGGTAAGCGCGGACGTGGTCGATCATTACTTGCGCTTTATCGTGGCCGTTCCCATTCAGGACTGCCTGCGCCAGTTCGAGCGCGAATTGATGGATCTTGCCGAAATAACGGGCAAGCAGGTAAAGCCTATCCGTTACACGGGCTCCAATCCGCCCATCCTCTTGCGCGATTATCAGGCGATGCTGTTCTCGCTCACGCACATTTGCCGGAACATCATTGACCACGGCATCGAACCGTCCGTCACGCGGCTTGCGCGCGGCAAGGATCCGGCGGGGCTTGTCATCATTGACGCCGACGTCAAAGCGGACGATCAGGATAAAAAATGGCTTACTCTTTCGATTTCCGACGATGGCGGCGGCATAGACGCCTCGCGCGTGCGCGAAAAGATGACGCTGATGGAGCCGGGGACGCAATGGCGCGACGTTGACGATCACACGATAATACAAAGCATCTTTATGTTCGGCGTTTCGACTCGCGACGACGTCACCGATTTGTCGGGACGCGGCGTGGGCATGAACGTTGTGAAGCGCGAGGTCGAAGCCATGGGAGGGCAGATTACGGTCTTCTCGGTGCCCGAAAGCGGCACAAGGTTCGAGATTCGCGTGCCTTATTCGCTGTCCATATAGGGATGCCCCGTCTTTCAGGCAGGACGGAAACATTGTAACTCATTGCAAACAAACAAAAATAACGCCAAGCAACATTTGTTCTTGAAGAAACAAAAAACTCTTTTCATCCGCGCTTGACTCTCAAATCTTACTCCCTATACTGCGCCACCTGGCCTTCGGGATTGGGGCTTGAATTTATGCAATAAAACTCCGTTTTGGCGCGTGAAGACGTTTTCGCCAATGCGGCGTTTTTGTTGTTTTTTTGGAGAACAAAGTGGCTCGTATTGCAGGCGTCAACATTCCGGCAGCAAAGCCGATACACATCGCGTTACGTTATATCTTTGGGATTGGGCCGACGAATTCGCTCGAGATTTGCGAACGGGTCGGGATTGAGCCCATGAAGCGCGTCAATCAATTGACGGAAGGCGAAATCCTCAAGATTCGCGAAGATATAGACAAGAACTACAAAGTCGAAGGCGATTTACGCCGTGAAGTTTCGATGAACATCAAGAGATTGATGGACTTGGGCTGCTACCGCGGCCTGCGCCATCGCAAGGGTCTTCCCGTTCGCGGACAACGCACGCATACGAATGCGCGCACCCGCAAGGGCAAGGCCAAGCCGATTGCCGGCAAGAAGATCGCGACGAAGAAGTGAGTTTTTTCTTGGCTCGTTTTTAACGAGCCTTAGAAAAATCTCATCCCCGCGAAGGCGGGGATCCAGTTTCTAAGTCGCGGGATGAAGTGCAAACTCCGGGAATTTCCCCGGGGAGTAGTAAACGAGGAAAAGAAAAAATATGGCAACGCCAGCAAAGGATAAGGCCGAGGGCAAAGCTGAAGAAAAAGCCGCTCCGGTTCGCCGTCGCAAAGAACGCAAAAATATCGTCAACGCAACAGCGCACGTTAATGCGTCCTTCAATAACACGATTATCACGATAGCCGATGCGCAGGGCAACACGATTGCCTGGTCGTCATCTGGATTGATGGGCTTCAAGGGCTCGCGCAAATCCACGCCGTACGCGGCGCAGATGTGCGCCGAAGACGTCGGTAAAAAGGCGCTCGATCATGGCGTTCGCACGCTCGAAGTCGAAGTCAAAGGGCCCGGCGCAGGACGCGAATCCGCGTTACGCGCGCTGCAAGCCGTTGGTTTTTCCATCACATCGATCCGCGACGTGACGCCCATTCCGCATAACGGATGCCGTCCTCGCAAGCGTCGCCGCGTGTAAGAGATTAAGAGTTTTGTACAAGTTGAAATAAACCGAAAGGGTCTGGCCGTGTTACAGAAAAATTGGAAGTCGCTAATTCAGCCGACGAAGAGCGTATCTGCCGCCGAAAGCAATGCCAACATTGCGACGCTGGTGGTTGAACCTCTGGAGCGCGGCTTTGGAATGACGTTGGGGAATGCGCTTCGCCGTATTCTGCTTTCGTCGTTGCAGGGAACTGCCATTACGTCCGTTCAAATCGAAGGCGTGTTGCATGAGTTCTCGTCCATTCCGGGCGTCCGCGAAGACGTGACCGACATCATTTTGAACCTGAAGAGCCTGTCTTTGCGCGCGCACAGCGACGCGGTGCGCCGCGTGCGTTTGCATGCGGAAGGCCCCGGCGAAGTGACGGCCAAGCAGATCGAAGCCGGTTCTGACGTTGATATTATGAACCCCGAACTCGTCATCTGCACGCTCGACAAAGGCGCGAAGCTCTCGATGGAACTGACGATC
>JBAZLX010000074.1:0-9073 GCA_041650075.1 Bdellovibrionales bacterium
TTATATCCCAAATTCTTATGGCAGCCGGACTTATAGCCGTGCTTCCTCTTGGGTTGCTTCCGGCGCTGCTTGCCGGGCTTTTGGTCTATAATATCATTGTTTTTGGATCAAAAAGTCTTTGTCGCATCGGCGTTTTGCCGAAGGCGGCCAAAATTCTGCTGCTTCTCATTATTTCCCTCGTTGTGATTACATTGTTTTCCGTTGGTTGCGTCAGGCTTGTCTCATTCGTTAGCGGCGATCCGGAAAGCATTGTAGGTCTCATCAAGCATATTGCCGAAGTCGTTATTACGGCTCGTAATTTTATGCCGGAATGGAGCCATCAGTATCTTCCCTCCAATATTGAAGGGTGGCAGGCGGAGCTTCACGAAGCTTTGCTCGGTAATGCCCAATACCTGAGCGCCGTTGGACGCGGAACGGGAATGTTTTTAATTCATGTTCTTTTTGGGATGATTATTGGTGGCCTTGCGGCGCTGAATGCGTCAGAGGTTTCGAGCGACAAGCCGTTTACGAAAGCTCTTGAAGCGCGGGGCACATGCCTGAGCCTTGCTTTTCGTAGAATTGTTTTCTCCCAAATCAGAATCTCCGCACTTAATACGATTCTGACGGGGCTTTTCCTCGGCATTGTTATGCCCGCTATTGGCTATCATCTGCCCCTTGTCAAAACCATGATTGTCGTGACCTTTATCGTTGGTCTGATGCCGATTATCGGGAACGTTATTTCAAATACGATTATTTTTCTTATAGCCTTGGGCGTATCTCCCGGGGCGGCAGTTGGTGCTTTGGTGTTCCTTGTGGCTATTCACAAACTCGAATATTTCGTTAACGCCCACATTATCGGATCCAGAATCAGCGCGCACGCATGGGAGCTTTTGGTAGCCATGCTCGTGATGGATGCCGCTTTTGGAATACCCGGGCTTGTTGCCGCGCCCATCTACTACGCCTATATCAAGGACGAGCTTTCAGCCCAAAAATTGGTCTGATCGTTCTCCTTCAGCGGCGGTTCTTTTCTCTTTTAACCATCACTTGCGCACGTTGGGTTCAATGGGCTAGAGTCGCCCAACTACAGGACAGAATCCTTCTGCGCCGCAGTATCAACAGGAGTTTTCATCAATGCCCGTTTCTGAACGCCACCCCCTTGAGACGTATAACAACATGCTTATCCCGATGGTGATTGAGCAAACGTCGCGCGGCGAACGTTCCTTCGATATTTATTCGCGTCTCCTAAAGGAGCGCATCATATTTTTGATAGGCGAAGTCAACGACAACATGTCGAGCCTTGTCTGCGCTCAGCTTCTGTTTCTTGAATCGGAAAACCCTTCCAAAGAAATTTCCATATACATCAATTCACCCGGCGGAATTGTAACGTCAGGTCTCGCGATGTACGACACCATGCAGTACATTAGATCCCCAGTTTCGACTGTATGTATTGGTCAGGCGTGTTCAATGGGATCCTTGCTCTTGGCGGCAGGCGAGCATGGCAAGCGTTTTGCGCTTCCCAATAGCAGGATTATGATTCACCAGCCCTCCGGCGGTGCGCAGGGGCAGGCAACGGACATCGAAATTCAGGCGCGGGAAATCCTTAAACAACGCCAGCGGTTGAACGAAATCTACGTTCAGCATTGCAAACAACCGATTGAAACGATTGTTGCGGCCGTAGAACGTGATAATTTCATGTCGGGGGAAGAGGCCAAGGCCTTTGGTTTAATTGACGAAGTTGTGACAAAACGCCCGGAAAAGGCGGATGAGGACAAAAAATCGGTTTAACACTACGGTAACGAATGTTTTTTAGAGTAGAGGCACCTATTGCCGTGAGGATAAAGAGAGTTTCATGACAAAGCCTACGAATCCTGATTCGAAGAATACGTTATATTGTTCTTTCTGCGGAAAGAGCCAGCATGAGGTTCGCAAGCTTATTGCGGGTCCGACAGTGTTCATCTGCGATGAATGCGTCGAATTGTGCATGGACATTATTCGGGAGGAAAGCAAGACGACGCTTTCCAAGTCCAAAGAAGGTGTTCCGTCGCCAAAAGACATTATGTCGATCCTTAATGACTATGTGATAGGACAGGAACATGCGAAGCGCGTCCTATCGGTTGCGGTTCATAACCATTACAAGCGGTTGGCGCATACCGCGAGATCTTCGGATGTCGAGCTTGTAAAGTCGAATATTCTGCTGGTTGGGCCGACCGGATGCGGTAAGACGCTTTTGGCGCAAACGCTGGCGCGCATTATTGACGTGCCCTTTACGATGGCCGATGCGACGACGTTGACCGAAGCCGGTTACGTCGGCGAAGACGTTGAAAATATTATTCTCAAACTGCTTCAAGCGGCCGATTACAACGTTGAGCGCACTCAGCGCGGCATCGTCTATATTGACGAAATTGATAAGATCAGCCGCAAATCCGACAACCCTTCGATTACGCGCGACGTGTCGGGCGAAGGTGTGCAGCAGGCTTTGCTCAAGCTGATGGAAGGGACGATTGCTTCCGTACCGCCCCAAGGGGGTCGCAAGCATCCGCAGCAGGAGTTCCTGCAGGTTGACACGACAAATATACTGTTCATCTGCGGTGGCGCCTTCTCGGGCCTTGAAAAGATCATATCAGCCAGAGGTCGCGGCAGTTCCATCGGTTTCGGCGCCGACGTACGCGGTCCGGATGATCGTAGGACGGGCGACATCTTGCGCGATACGGAACCCGAAGATTTGCTTAAATTCGGTCTTATTCCTGAATTTATTGGGCGCTTGCCGGTTGTCGCAACCCTTACCGATCTTGATGAATCGGCACTGATAGACATTCTGACGAGGCCTAAGAACGCACTCGTCAAGCAGTTCCAACGTTTGTTTGAGATGGAAGACATCAACCTGGAAGTTGACGCGGGTGCATTAAAGGCCATCGCCAACAAAGCCATCTCTCGCAAAGCCGGTGCTCGCGGCCTCCGCTCCATCATGGAAAGTGTTTTACTCGATTCCATGTATGAGCTTCCGGGGACGACGGATGTAGAAAAAGTTCTTATTACTCAGGATGTTGTTGAGGGTAAATCCAAGCCAATATATGTTCATGGCGAAAGACGCGGAGAAGAATCTCGGGCTGCATCTCAAGCGTCGTAATTGCGAAAAGGGAGTCATTAATGCCGGAAAGCCTAATGCGTGCAAAAATCAAGGAAGCCTTGATAGCAACGGGGCACAATCGGCACGACGCCCATAAACTTCTCATCACGTGGGCGGTTCGCGATCCGGCCTTGCTTTTGGCGATGACCAAGCCTCATTTGAAAGCCATCGCAACCGGACATATTGATCATTATTTGCGCCAGAATGTCGAAGAAAGTTCGGAAGATGCCGCTTCCGAAAAACTGTCGCGTACGGCGATTGACGATATCGTCGCAACGTCGCGTTTTCCTTCCGACAGGCGCAAAAATCCGGCTGTTCCGCCGCCCAAGTCAACGGATCGTCAGGCGTCGGCCATGCGCAAGCTGGCGGCAGCGTTTACGCGCAAAAAGAAATAGACTCGATGAAGAATGCGAAAAAAATTATCGGTTCTTTCATCGATAAAACGAGCGTATCCGTAATGGGTTCAATTGATAGTAAAGGGTTTCCACACGCGAAAGCTATGCGTTTGAGAAAGAGGGAAGGCATTAAAACCCTTTTCTTCTCGACTGATGCGTCTTCTGAAGCGACAAAACATTATGTAAAGAATCCAAAGGCGTGTGTGTATTTTTTCAGCGAAGATAAAGGTGTCCTGCTTAAGGGCACGATGAAGGTTCTGAAAGATAATGCTTCCAAGAAAAGGATATGGCGTCGCGGGGATGAAATATTTTATGCGAAGGGTGTTGCTGATCCCGATTATTGTGTCCTAAAATTTACGGCTCGGAGTGGAAGATATTACAGCAACTATGAAAGCGAAGATTTTAAAGTTATCTGACGAACTTTTCTCGGCAGTAAATTAATCCACGTCTCCAAACCGTTTTTCCAGATTCGAGAAGCGCGTGAACTGTCCGTCGAAGTGCAGCTTAATCGTGCCAATAGGGCCATGGCGTTGCTTGGCAACGACAATGTCGGCGATATTGTTGACTTCCTCGCCGCGTTGCATCCAACGGCTATAACGGTCGTTAAATCTGTTTTCGTCCTCGTCCTGGCGGCGGGTCGGTTCGCTGCGTGCGTGATAGTATTCTTCACGATAAACAAACATCACGACGTCGGCGTCTTGTTCGATAGAGCCGGATTCACGCAAATCCGCGAGTTGAGGCGTTTTGTCCTCGCGCATTTCGACGGCGCGGGATAGCTGGGAAAGGGCAAGAACGGGAATATTCAGTTCTTTAGCTAACGCCTTTAACCCGCGGGTGATTTCCGAAACTTCCTGAACGCGGTTTTCCTCGCGCTTGAGGCCTGTTCCATGCAGCAATTGCAAGTAGTCAATGACAATCAGGCCAAGGTTCGGAACCATGCGCTTCAGCCTGCGCGCGCGCGTGCGTAAGGCCGCAACCGACAGTCCTGGAGTATCGTCAATATAAAGAGGCACCCTCGACAAAATTTGAGAAGCCTCGACAAACTTAGTGAAATCCTCTGTTTTAATCTCACCGCGGCGAATTTTATCCGACGGAACGCTCGAAAAATCGCCTAACAGACGAGTTGCCAGCTGTTCGCTCGACATTTCGAGAGAGAAGAAAGCAGCACCGGCGCCTTCGCGTCCTTCGGTTTTGTAGTACGCATGCGCGGCGTTAAAAGCCATATTGGTTGCGAGTGCCGTTTTACCCATAGAGGGGCGGCCCGCCAAAATAATCAAGTCCGAACGCTGCAATCCGCCCATTTTGCGGTCGACGTCACTAAATCCGGTTGTGACGCCGGTGATATGCGTATCGCGTTTGTGCGCTTCCTCGGCAAGCCTGATGGAAACGGTCAGCGCTTTTTCCAGTTTGACAAACCCTCGATCGGTTTCGCCTGTGCGCGCCAGCTCAAACAGTTTCGCTTCGGCCGTTTCGATCTGAGAAGTCGCGGGCTTGTCGAGGTCATGCTGGAAGGCCTCGTTGACCACATCTGTGCCCAGCGAAATCAATTGGCGGCGCAGATACAGATCGCGGACCAAATGGGCATAGTCCTCGACGTTAAAAATCGTGACGACATTGGCGGCTAAATCAACCAAATAGTTAGCGCCGCCGACGGCCGTAAGGGCAGGGTCGTTTTCAAATAACCCGCGCAGGGTCTTTGGGTCGGCAATCTGCCCCCGATTGATCAGCGTTGATATAGCCCCATAGATTCGGCCATGAACGGGGTCGTAAAAATGATCTGGCTCTAATATCTCCCCGACTTTTTCGTAGACGACGTTATTGACAAGCAAAGCGCCCAACAAAGCCTGTTCGGCCTCGATATTGTGCGGGGGCGTGCGAACGGCGCTAAGTGAGTCCGAAGACGACACGGCGCGAAGAGCGGGGAGGTTGATTGGATCTGGCATGGGCGAATGCTATCAGATGTAAGGCCACAAGTTATAGTGTTTATTGCCTGTGGATAGTGTGGATAATGAGGATACTTTTAATAACGATCCTTTTAAGGTCTATTGCAGTTTTAGTTTAAATATATCAAGGTCTCCGGCTTAATTAGACAAACTAACCAAAAAATGTTCACCAACGACTGGAATCTTGAGAATAAAGGCCGCGTAACGCTTGCAGGAGCGCCCGAAGGCCATGATGCGCGCCTTTTGGCCGAGATTGCAGAACGCTGTGCCGGTACGCCTGTTCTTTACGTGGCGCTCGATGACGCGCGCGCGTCGGTGGCAACAGATGCTATGGCCTTTTTTGCCCCACACTGTGAAGTTGTGCCTTTTCCGGCATGGGATTGCCTTCCTTACGATCGCGTGTCGCCTCACACCGACATCATAGGCCAAAGAATAGCTGCGCTAAGCCTATTGCGTAAGCGGCGAGATAATGTGCCATGCATTGTCATCACGACAATAAACGCGATCACGCAAAAAACGGTGCCTCCGGACGCGCTTGAGCAAGCCAGCCTTGACGCCTGTGTCGGAGACACCTTGCCGGTCGAAAAGTTGCGCAGTTATCTTGCCCAAAACGGATATATTGATGCCGGAACCGTCCGCGAAGCAGGAGAATTTGCCGTTCGTGGCGGAATTGTTGATATTTACCCGTCAGGATACGATGCTCCGTTAAGGCTTGATTTCTTTGGCGACGAGATTGACAGCATCCGTGTTTTCGATCCATTGACGCAAACAACAACCGAAAAAATAGACCGCTTTCATTTAGGGCCCAGTGCCGAAGCGATCTTAAACGAAGCCTCCATTGCACATTTTCGCTCGGCCTATAGAGCCTTGTTCGGCGCGGTGACGGACGGAGATTCTCTCTATGAAGCCGTGACGCAGGGTAAAAGATTTTCCGGTGTCGAACATTGGCTCGGTCTTTTCTATCCGCGCCTGTTCAGCCTGTTCGAATATCTACCGGCGTCCCCTGTTGTCTTCGATCACCAGTCATCTGAAGCGATAGTCGCCCGATTGCAGCAGGTTGAAGATTTTTATCAGGCGCGCTTATCCCTTCATCAGGCCGCAAAGCGCGCTAAAAAGAAGGAAAACGGCACCTATTATAAGCCTGCGCCGACGGAAGGTCTGTACCTTACGCATGCGGAAATTGATAAAGAACTCGAGGGCAGGGCCGTTGCCACATTGTCGCCTTTTAGCGTCGTTGATTCATCGGCTCTTGACGGCAAAGGCCAGCGCGCGCGGGATTTTGCGTCTGCGCGAGCCGTACAGCAGGAAAAAGACCTGTATGATGAACTTCAGGCCTATATCGAAGACCAACACAAACAAAACCGTCGCGTCGCCCTTGCCTGTTACAGCCAAGGGTCTGCAGATCGCATGGCAGGATTGCTCCGCGCTCACGGCATTTCCGCAAGCGCGCAAGTTCTCAACTACGAGGCGTTGCGAAAACTTGACACAAAACTCGTTGCGCTCATTATTTTGGGGCTTGAGCATGGGTTCGTATCGCCGGACCTTTCCGTTATCACCGAACAGGACATTCTGGGCGACCGCTTGGTGCGTATGTCCGGTAAACGCCGCATTGCCAAGCAATTTCAGCTTGAACTCGGCTTGCTTAATCCCGGCGATTTTGTCGTTCATGCCGAACACGGCATCGGGCGATATGAAGGATTGGAACATGTCGAAGTCTTGGGCATTTCGCATGATTGCGTCAAACTCATATACGACGGCGGCGACAAACTCTTTGTGCCGGTAGAGAACCTCGATCTTTTAACGCGTTATGGCGGCGAAGAGTCAGGCGCCGTTCTGGACAGGCTCGGCGGTTTGGGTTGGCAGCAACGCAAGGCTCGCGTTAAAAAGCGGCTGAAAGATATGGCCGATGCTCTGATGAAAATTGCCGCCGAACGCGAAATTAAAAAGGGCGAAGTCATCGACGTTTCAGAAGGAACGTATCAGGAATTTATTGCACGCTTTCCTTATGCCGAAACCGAGGATCAGGAGCGCGCCATAACGGAAGTCGTTGCCGATCTATCAAGCGGCAAACCGATGGACAGACTTGTCTGCGGCGACGTTGGTTTTGGCAAAACAGAAGTTGCCTTGCGCGCGGCATTCATCGCCGTTCAAGCCGGTTTTCAGGTTGCCGTTGTCGTTCCCACGACTCTTTTGGCGCGACAGCATTACAACAATTTTACAGAACGTTTCAGGGGGTTTCCTGTACGTGTCGCTCAATTGTCGCGTATGGTGTCGGCTTCGGAAGCCGCCCGCACGCGCGACGACATGAAAGAAGGGCGTGTTGATATCGTCATCGGAACGCATGCCTTGTTGGGAAAGGATATAGGCTTTCGTTCTCTCGGCCTCATGATTATTGACGAAGAACAGCATTTCGGCGTGAAGCAAAAAGAACGGCTCAAAGAATTGCGTTCCGAAGTCCATGTGTTGACGTTGACGGCGACGCCCATCCCGCGCACGCTGCAATTGGCGTTGGCGGGAGTGCGCGAACTGAGCTTAATCGGCACGCCGCCACTTGATCGTTTGGCGGTGCGGAGTTTTGTGCTTCCCTACGACCCGCTTGTTATCCGCGAAGCCGTTATGCGTGAGCATTATCGTGGAGGGCAGTCTTTCTATGTTTGCCCGCATATCGAGGATTTGGCCTCCGTTGCCGCGCAACTTCATGAGCTTGTTCCCGAGGTTAAAGTCGTTACGGCGCATGGTCGTATGAGCCCCGGACAACTCGAAGACATCATGACGGCTTTCGATGCGCGGCAGTATGACGTTCTGTTGGCGACAAATATCATTGAATCAGGCCTCGATATTCCTAATGCCAATACGATTATTTTACATCGGTCCGACAGGTTCGGCCTTGCGGGGCTTTATCAGCTTCGCGGGCGCGTGGGGCGCAGCAAGCTGCGTGGCTATGCCTATTTTACCTACGATCCTAAGATAGCTTTATCAAAGACGGCGCAGCAGAGGCTAGAGGTCATCCAGACGCTTGAACAGCTTGGCGCAGGATTTCAACTGGCCAGTCACGATATGGACATTCGCGGGGCGGGCAACTTGCTTGGCGAAGAACAATCAGGACATATTCGCGAAGTCGGCGTCGAGCTTTATCAACAAATGCTCGAAGACGCCGTTGCGTCGGCACGCGCCGGAGGAGGCGACGCTTTTGGAGCGCCCGATCGTTGGACGCCTCAAATCAATATCGGTTTATCGGTTCTTATCCCCGAAACTTACGTCGTTGACCTCAACGTAAGGCTTGGACTGTATCGTCGTTTGGCCGAAATAGCGGACGATGCCGAAATCGAACCCTTTGCGGCGGAAATTATAGATCGCTTCGGCGCCATGCCCTCCGAAGTCGAAAATCTTCTGCAGACCGTGGCGGTCAAACAGATATGCCGAAGGGCAGGGATTGCCAAAGTTGATGCGGCAGCTAAAGGGGCGATTATAGCTTTCCATAAAGATACGTTCAGCCGCCCCGATCGTCTGATGGCATGGATAAACAAAAATGCAGGAACGGTTATGGTTCGTCCGGATCAAAAACTGGTTGTCATGAGAGCGTGGGACGATCCGGCGCGACGGCTTGAGGGGGTCAAAAAACTCCTTAG
>JBAZLX010000075.1:0-9004 GCA_041650075.1 Bdellovibrionales bacterium
ATCGGCTCCGGCGCGGACCTTTCTCACTGGCTCAGAATTAAGGACATAACGTTAAAGCTCGCCCGTTCAATTCCCGATCTTCAATTTGTCAACTTTGGCGGCGGCATCCCCGTCGTCTACAATCCCAAACCGACAAGCCGATGCCCTTGAAAGAATGGGGCGCGGCGCTATCCGCCAGTATGGAACAATTTTCAAAAGAGATCGGGCGCGACATCGCCCTGTTTATCGAACCCGGGAGGTACGTCGTCGCGGAAAGCGGCCTCCTGGTCGCGGAAGCGGAAGCCGTCAAATCAACGCCCGGATATAATTATGTTATCGTCAATACGGGGCTTAACCACAACATTCGCCCATCCATGTACGGAAGCTATCATCCCATCAAGTTTATTGCGCGCGACGGACGCCCGCCTGCAAACGAAAAGGAATACGTCATTGCGGGATATTTATGCGAATCCGGCGATGTGTTCACCGTCAAAAGCGACGGCACGCTGGCTCCGCGGAAATTTCCGGAAATCAAGGTCGGCGACTATATGGTTATGGGGCATATCGGCGCCTATTCGCATTCGATGAAAAGCGAATATAACTCGATGAATCTTCCTATGTCGCTTCTCATTAACCGCGAAGGGAGCGTTTCGATCATCGAACGCCGCGGCACATTGAACGACATCATGAGAAGAGAACTGGAAACAGTCCCGAACAGATCGCATTGATTGCGCATAGCTGTTCAAAAGACCCAAAGCCTGGACAAAATTACTGACGCGGCGTTATCCCCGCATGAACATCCACTCGTGCGGCGTTTGCCGTATCGAGGATTTCCTTGGCGTGCGTAATTCTATCGCCAATGCCATGAACCATGACCAGAAAGTTTCCATCCTCTATGGTCTGCTTGTAATAATTTACGCTATCCTCAGGCGCGCCGAGATAATAAAGAAGTCCGGAGCCCAGAGCCCCAAGACCGCCCACCACAGCGCCGCTTTCGATGGCAGTGATAGCCAGCGCAGCAAGATGTCCGAGCACGATAACCTGGCCTACGACAGGAACGGTCATAAGAAGCCCGCCGGCAAACAAGCCCCAAAGACCGCCCCAGAAAGCGCCGCGCAACCCATAAAATTCGATGCGATCGCCGGTAGTGTAAAAACCGGCGGTCTTTTCATCCAAATGGCTTCCCTTACCGACAACGCTGATATCTTTCGTTTCGAATTTAGCCTCCGCCAGCATTTTAACTGCGGCTTCCGCCGCCTTGTGATCTTTAAATTCGGCAATAACTATGTCGGTCGTTTCCATCATATCCTCCTCTGTTCGGAGTGATTTTTTATCTCATCTATTGATACGATCTTGACTATACCTCTTTACACGAGATCATAAATATATAGTTGCTCACAAACAGGCAACGCCCCCTAACTTCCTTGATTCATTTCGGCAATCGCGTTTCTAAAGTCCAATCATTGATCTTTTGAAGCAAGGTTGTCATAGATTACCGAAGCGCTTCCGGCATCGAAAAACCTTAATCAGGAGTTTCATCCATGAAGATCCTTATCGTTGGTGGCGTCGCGGGCGGCGCGACGGCAGCAGGCCGCATTCGGCGTAACGACGAAAAGGCGACCATTATGATGGTCGAGCGCGGCCCCGTTATCAGCTTCGCCAACTGCGGCTTGCCTTATCACATCTCCGGCGTGATTGCCGAGCGCGAGAAATTGCTGGTGACAACCGAAGACGCTTTCGAAAAGCGATATGCCATTGACGTGCGTTGCCTCACCGAGGCAACGGCGATAGACCGCGCCAAGAAAACCGTGCATTTGCGCGATTTGTCGTCGGGGAAAGAATACGACGAATCCTACGATCGCCTTTTGCTCTCGCCCGGAGCGGAACCCGTGAGGCCGAAGCTTCCCGGCATTGATTCAAAGCGCGTGTTTGTTTTTCGTAACATTCAGGATCTCGACCGCGTCATGGCCTATCTGAAAGCCGAACAGCCGCGTCGAGCCGTTGTCGTCGGCGGAGGTTTTATCGGCATCGAAGTCGCCGAAAATCTTCAAGAGCGCGGATTATCCGTCACGCTGGCCGAAGGCCTCAATCAGGTGCTTGCCCCGCTGGATGAGGAGATGGCGTCCATCGTGCATGAACACTTGCGCGAGAAAAACGTCACGTTGAACCTCGCGGACAAGATCGAAAGCTTCGAGGACAAAGCCGGTCATACGGATGTGCATCTGGCGAGCGGCAAGAGTCTGGAAGCCGAGATTATCATACTGGCCATCGGCGTTCGTCCGGAAACGACCCTCGCCCGCGCCAGCGGGTTGGACATCGGGACAACCGGCGGGATCAAGGTCAATGAGTATATGCAAACCTCCGATCCTGCAATCTATGCCGTCGGCGATGCGATCGAAGTCACGCATACGATAAGCAGGCAACCTGTTCTTATTCCGCTTGCAGGCCCTGCCCATCGTCAGGCTCTGTTGGCAGCGGATAATATCGTCTTCGGCAACAGCCACGCCTATCGTGGCACGCAGGGCACGGCTATCCTTAAAGTATTCGATCTTGCCGTTGCCATGACGGGTCTAAACGAAAAACAGCTGCGCGCTCTGGGCGTCAAATATCACGCAACCGTCGTCCACAGTCATTCGCACGCAGGCTATTATCCTCAATCCAAGCCTTTAAGCCTGAAACTGCTTTACGCGCCGGACGGCAAGATACTGGGAGCGCAAGCGATCGGCGCCGAAGGCGCAGACAAGCGCATAGACGTCATCGCGACAGCTATATATGGAGGCATGACCGTAAACGACCTCAACGCGTTGGAACTGGCCTATGCGCCGCCCTACGGATTGGCCAAAGACCCCGTCAATATCGCAGGCGCAATCGCCGGCAGTGCGATCAACGGCGCGCAAAAGGATTCCTAAGACAGAACATTGAATTGATTGCGATACCCATTTTTATAATATCTTTCTGACTCTCTGGATCTGAATTTAATATTTTGTTAACTATTTGATTTCATGATAAAAAAGAGTGTTCTTGGTCATATTTATACAGAGGCAGCTATGTACTTTTCATACGCCAAGAAACTTTCTTTCCTATTTGCAGCGCTCCTCGTTTTAATCCCGCTGTCCCTCCCCGCGTATGCCGCCCTGACAGGAACGACTTGCTCGACTCTGGGACAATCCAAGAAGGAAGCAGATGGCGTCAACCTGATTGCATGCCTTAAAACCAGCGCAAGCAACGCGGCGCTTATTTGGAAAACGACGACAACGACGGTTAGCGCATCCCCGTCGGCGCTGGAAGGAAACACCTGCGCGGACTCCGGCCAAACGCGGATGGATACGAACAAGGCGAATTTGATTGCTTGCCTGAAAACCAGCGCGAGCAACGCGGCGCTTGTCTGGAAAAGAATGACAGCCACGGTCAGCGCATCCCCGACGGCATTGGCAGGAAACGTCTGCACGAGCCTTGGGACAACGCGACTGGACACGGACAAATCGAACCTTGTCGCCTGCCTTCAAACCAGCGCGAGCAACGCGTCGCTAGTCTGGAAGCCGATGATGGTTCCGCTGTTGACTTGCACAAAATTTGTATCGAGCACGCGCGCGATAACAATTCCGGCCAATCTTTCAGGCCCCATAGGATATACGATCACAGGGGGAACCGGTATGGGAGGCACTAATTCTCCCGGCGTAACAGGCGGAAGCTTCTCTCCGGCTCCGGGGTCAACCATCAATGTGTTCGTTGCCGATACTGCGTGCGGAGGATATTGCGGCGGCGGCTCTTATGGATCGTATGGAACCGCGACCCCCTTCCCAAATTGCGGTTTGTGCTTCAGCTATGGCGGTAAAGGAGCCGGAAGCTCGGCCATTGCCTATAATGGAAGCATCGTTGCCTATGCTTCGGGTTCAGCGGGATATAACGGAAGCTGGTGCGGCTATGCCTATGGCGGCGGCGGCGGCACGACAACCGGAGGCAAAGCGGGGAGCTACTCGACCAGCAGCTGTTTTGACGGATCGAGAACATGGCCCTTCTGGGGAGCGGGAAGCACAAACGGACTCCCCGGCAATTGTACGTCGCCAACCTCAACGACAAACGGAACGGTTGCAACCTGCACAAGAACGAGCTGCGGTTTTGGCGCCTGCCTGTACTGCGACAACACGAACGCGTGCACAGCGGGTTCCGTCGTTCTGTCTTATTCGGCAATGAGTTGCGATATGTGATTTCAGGGTCTGTTCCGCATAATAAAGTATTAAGAAAAATAAGATTAAATAAGGCAACCGATCTTCTTGGGGGGATTTCTATGCGTGTCATCCTTCTTGTTCTTTTGAGCTTGATGCTGGCGACAGCTCAGGCGAGCGCAGCGTCTTTGATCGGCATGTCGTGCCCAACGCTCGGCGAGTCAAAAATGGACACGAATAAAGCAAATCTCATTGCCTGCCTTTATACCAGCGAAACGAACAACGCGATGATCTGGAAAGCATTGTCAACCATCAACTCCGGTTGCACGTCAGGACAGGCCGTCGTGAATATTACGAATGGCACTCCTGTTTGCGGAGCGGTAAGCAGCGAAGCCACCCCTACCAAGTTATATCAGTGTCCCAACTATCCGATCGGAAGCCCCTATGCGTCGTGCTCCTGTCCGTGGCAGGCGTTGACGACAAGCATTATATCCAGCACATGCCGTGGCCAGATGTCGTCGTCGCCGACGACATGCGCAATAACGCACGGCAATTATTGCAGCGGATATAATTGCAACCAGTATACGGGCGGTTCGGGAACAATTACCTGCCCGCTGGTGCAGTGAGGAGAGAGAGTAAGAAGATGTTATTTCTAACTCAGGAAGATCAATGAGCTATTCTATGGTTTGATGGGTTGATTTTTCTTTATCTGTCAATAAATGCCGATATTTTTTCAACACTCTCGGTTTTTGCAATATGATCGCATCCCTCAAGTCAGCAAGAGTGTCTCGATTAATTGGAACCCTGAAAAAGCGCCCCTTGTTATTAAATTTAAGACTGTCTTCTATTTTAACAAGATGGCTATCGAACTTCTTTTCTCTCTCGATATATAAGAAATTATAACCAAAAACATCAGCAGCTTGCAGCCCATATAATTCGGCTTTACGTGCGGATTTTGGTTCTGATTTTATAAACGCGCCAGGTACATCAGCTTTAAACTTGTCAAAAATAACTTGTATACATCCAGATTTTGGGTGGCCTTCTTCATAAAAAATCTGAAGTTCAAGGTTTTTTTCGTTCGGATATAAAACAGGAATAAATGCGTTCAACCAAGATAGGCACATCCTAAATGCCAATCCATAATCACTCTCTAACATATTGTTAAAGTTTTTATCTGGCGTATTTTTAAACCAATTAAAATCGTCTCTATTCAATACTAGGCAAACTCCATATGAGACATCTCTGTTTATTATCTTGTCGATCAACCTAGCAAGTTTTTGCCGTTTTATAAAGCTCCAGCCATTTTCTCGTGTATAAGGGGTTTTGGCATGAAACAGATCAATCGCGTGAATGTACTCTAGTTTTTCTTTACGTAACATTCCTTTCCAAGCCTTATCGAAGGTAAGCCATTTTCCTAATTTCGATATACAGCATGGCATCAAAAGCGGAGCACCATCGGCTTCATTGGTGTAGCTCTCATCAATATAGGCTTGAATAATCACAAATATGGCACTCAGCTAATTTCCGTTTGCAGAGCGGATGATAAAATTGTTTCTATTATAATATCATTGTAACAATCCTAGGAGTCTATTTTCATAGATCTCATGCACATATACTTTTTTGCCAACCATATGATAATCACTAAACTATTATTAGATTTCAAGAGACCCTCCGCTTCGCGGAGCCGCCTTCGGCGGGAGGGAATTACTTTGCAGCGCGGCGTTGCCGCTTGCAAAGTGGCAATTTTTCAGTCGCGCCTTCGCCTTTTTGGCTCGTCGCTCCTAAAAATTGTGAACCCCAAGGGGTTCAAATACTTCCCTCTATTACCAAATAAAAAGGGCCCCGATTGGGGCCCTTTTTTATTTGGTAGCAGCGGAGGGATTTGAACCCCCGACCAAGGGATTATGATTCCCCTGCTCTACCGCTGAGCTACGCTGCCACACATTTAAGAGGGGACTGATATGGCAGACAGGCTCAATAAGTCAAGCCCCCAATCCATTGTTTTACCCCTAATTCCTTGATACTTTTTTATGAATAGAGGCGGCAACGTGCTTAAGACCCCTTATAATATCGCGCGTTGCGGCTCCATGTTTTTCGACCGCTCCGGCAATTTCGACGGAAAGCGTCTTGGCTTTCATAACGACGTCGTTGACGAACAGAATCTTGGAAACGGCCTTATTCGCCCCTTCCTTGATCTCTTCGACCTGAGCGGCCTTTTCCTTCGCCGCCTGCCCCGCCATCGCCTCGCCGCCGCGCTTGATGGCGGCGTCCATGTCGTCCACTTTTCTGGCGAGGCCGAGGATGTGGCTGTTGATGTCCGCGACTTCGTCCGACACCGAATGCGACACCCGCACCACTTCTTCCGTCTGCCGCATGATCTCGTTGCCCGAATGAGCCAGCTGATCCGCCGCTTCCTTCAAAACGTCCACGTTCTGCAAAAGCTCTTCGGCAAATTCGGTCTGGTCTTCGTATTGCGTCGCCTGCCTGAACATGTTGCCTTTAAAAACGCGGATCGCCGACGCCATTTTGCCTATATCGCCGCCGCTTCCGGCAAAGGGCACCGTTTCCTGAAATTCGCCCGCCGCCAAAGACTCCATATACCGCGCCAGCTTTTTCACGGCGAATAAAACAAAGCGCGCATAAAAAACGCTTGCTATAAAAAGCGCCGCCATCGCGAAGGCGGCCATCATGCCCCACGGCAGCGAAGACCCTTTTGTGGCAGGCGCGACCTTGATGGATACGCCGTTGCCGCCGATCGTTTCCGTAAGGCTGTTGATCTTGCGCGTCGTTTCGGCCACCAGGGAAAAATAGTTCCGGTAGCCTTTGACTCTCTCCAAAATATAATTCTTGTCGTTTTCAGGAATACGCAGCAACCCGACTTCCTGTTCCAGAATGTCGCCGTATTTTTTGTGCCGTTCGAGATCCGCATCGTCAAAAAGCGACAGATAGTCCTTTTCGTAAAGGCGCATGTAAAGCAGTTCCATAATCGCCTGCCATTGCTGGCGCTCGATAAGCGCGATTTCGGCCTGCGCCGCCTCGCCGCGCATAGCCCCCATCAGCCCTTCGTCAATCGTCAGGCCAAGTATTCTTTTTTCTTCGAATATTTCGGACCGGATGCGCGCTTCTTTGATAAGCCCGTATCCGCCGATAATCGCGCCGATAATCGCAATCGCGCCAAAGGCAAGGATGCCGATCCGGACTTTTTTGGGAAGGCGCGCATAGAACTTAAGACTGATCATGAAATCATCCGATTAACATGCTCTAATATCAAAGAAAGCCTTCCATGAGGATACTTCATACCGGGAGGCCTTATAGCATCCGACCCGCATTGGTTAACAATAAAAAATCGCGCGGCGGCGGAAGATAAAAACATTCAAAATACTCAACGCGTTATAGGCACATTATTCTTCAATCAACGCCCCATAACCCTTGATCCCGCGCCGCCTTGTGCTAAACCGTGGCGTCAACGATAACGGCGAGGAAACTATTATGGCACGCGTTCTTGTTAACGGCGCAAAAGGAAAAATGGGAAGCATGACGGTTGCGTCCGTTAAGGCCGACCCCGCACTGACGCTGGTCGGCGAAGCCGACCTTGGCGACGATCTTGCAAAAGCGATTAAAGACTGCCGCGCCGAAGTCGTCGTTGATTTTACGAACGCCGACGTCGGGTATGACAATTTCACCAAGATCATCGAAGCCGGAGCTCACCCCGTCGCCGGAACGAGCGGCTTCAACAAAGATCAGGTTCTGAAGCTAAAAGACCTTTGCCGCACCAAAGGCATCGGCGCCCTTATCGCCCCGAATTTTTCGATCGGCGGCGTGCTGATGATGAAGTTCGCCGAACAAGCCGCGAAATACATGCCGCACGCGGAAGTCATCGAAGCGCATCACGAACAAAAACTCGACGCGCCGTCCGGCACCGCCATTCGCACGGCGGAAATGATTCACGACGCCGCAGCAGGCAACAACGGCGTAAACACGATCAACGGCAAAGAAACCATTCCGGGCGTTCGGGGCGGGCGAGTCGCCACGGTGCCCGTTCATTCCGTGCGCCTGCCCGGTTATCTGGCGCATCAGCGCGTGATTTTCGGCTCTGTCGGGCAGACGTTAATCATCGAACATACGTCAATTAACAGAAAATCCTTCATGGCGGGCGTTTGCCTTGCCGCCCAGAAAATTGTAGGAGAAAAAGAATTGTTTTACGGACTGGAAACGCTGCTTTTCCGCGATTGACTCTAAGGTCTTCGCGGGCATACTGCGCCCGTCATTATATTGGTTTCATATAGCGGCACTTTTTTGGAGGTTATTCATGTCCTCATCAGCTTTTTTCTTCGCTCCCCTTAAAAGCCCCTATTCGAGCGCCGGAACCCTCGAAAAAACGAAAAAAGAAACGGAAATCCGGCACGATATTTTAAGACGCACTGCCGCCGAGGCCGTCAAGGATTGCAGGCTTGGCCGGAAGGTCGGCAACTGCGGCATTTATATAGGACTTCTTGAAGTTCCGTCCAATACCGTAGGCGGCCTTAATATCTATGCCTTGTTTAGCGAAACTGCCGATTTTGTCGGCCGCTCCGGCCATGCGGTGATGTCGTACGAGGACGCTTCGAACGAAGTCGCGGCATTGAAAAGATTCAAAACCGACATCGGCGCCTATTTCAGAAACAGCAACGAGATTTTTGCCGCTTTGTCGTCGGGCTATTTTGTCAGTTATGCTCGACACACCGAAGACCCAAAAAACAAAGGCCAGAAAAAAGACGTTTACGTTCCCTATACAGGTCAGGCCTTCATTCCGCCGATAACGATTTTAAACGGCATGGCTTTTTATTCTTGCAACGGAATAAGCGTTTCGGAAAAAGTCC